>JBFWSD010000106.1:0-10822 GCA_050248575.1 Gemmataceae bacterium | reverse complement strand
GACGCCGGGCTTCTGCTACCGCTTTCCGGACTGTTACTTCGAGGTGACGCTGGAATTGAATCGTGTGCTGCCGCTGATCGCCGTCGCGCTCATGACACTCCCTCGCCCCGGGCTGGCCGATACGGTCCCGGTGGTCGTCGAGAAAGACATCGTCTACGGCATGGGGGGCGACGTCGACCTCCAGCTCGACATGGCCCGGCCGAAAGAGGGCAAAGGCCCCTTCCCCTGCATCGTCTGCATTCATGGCGGCGGCTGGCGCTATGGCCATCGCCGCGATCTCACCATGGCCATCACCAGGCTGGCCGAGAACGGCTTCGTGGCCGTCACCGTCAGCTATCGCCTGGTCCCCAAGGCCACGTTCCCCGGGCAGATTGAAGACTGCAAGGCGGCGGTCCGCTGGCTGCGCGCCCATGCCAAGGAATACCAGATCGACCCCGATCACATCGGCGCGGTCGGGCTGTCGGCGGGCGGCCATCTCGCCTGCCTGCTGGGCGCCACCGACAAGAACGACGGGCTGGAAGGCAAGGGCGGCAATCCCGAACAATCGTCGCGCGTGCAGGCGGTGGTGAGCTTCTTTGGCCCGACCGACCTGGCGGCCCGCACCTGGGCGGAGAACATCGAGAAACCGCTGATCGAGCCCTGGCTGGGCGGCCCGTTCACGGACAAGGCCGACGTCTACAAGAAAGCCTCCCCCATCAACTACGTCACCAAGGACGATCCCCCCTTCCTCTTCTTCCACGGCGACAAGGACAGGATCGTCGACGTGTCGCAATCGAAGTTGATGGATGAGAAGTTGAAGGCAACGGGCTGCGACAGCCGCGTGGTCATCCTCGAAGGCGCTGCCCACGGCTGGACCGGCAAACAACTCGACGATACCATCAACCAGACCATCGAGTTCTTCCGGGAGAAATTGAAGAAATGAGCCGCGCGGTTGTGGATCATGCCGGTGCCGTGGCGACTTCGGTCGTCACGGCGCATGATGAAGAGGCGGTGATTGCGGTCGAACGCAGCCCGGCACGCTTCCCCTGGAAGCTTGTCGTGCTCGCCTTGGCCGGCTATCTCCTCTTCTGCCACGGCTGCCATCGCGGCGATCACGACGACGAACTGTTCGTGCCGACCGTCCTCATGCGCTAGCTCAACGAAGCAGTCATTTCGGTTTCTGTTCCTTGGGCTTGGTCTGATCGAGAAGGAACGCCAGCAGGTGCTTGAAGTCGCCGTCAGGGATCTGTTCGGAGAAGTTGCCCGGCATGGGCGAGAGCGGGCCGACAATCTGCTCGTCCACGTCTTTCTTCGCGACGCGGACTTCCTTGCCCTGGTTGTCGGCCAGCACCAGCACTTCCCCTTCGCTGCGGAGGAGCAGGCCGGAAACGATCTGCCCGTTCAGCAAGGTCAAGGTCGTCTGCCGGAAAGCCTGGTCGACGTTGCGGCTGGGGTCGAGGATGTCTTCGAGCAGGCGATCGATGCCGCGCAGGCCGACGCCGTCGAGCTCCGGGCCGATCTTGGCCCCCTTGTTCGCCAGCGTGTGGCAGACCGCACAGGTCTTCTCGAAGATCTTGGCCCCCTGCGCCGCGTCGGGCTTCATCGTGGCAAATTCCGCTTTGCGCTTCTGGATCAGCGCCAGCACGGCCTCATTCGCGGGCGGCAGCCCCTTGGTCAGCTTGTCGATCCGCTTCTGCACGTCGGGCAGCTTGCTGTTGACCAGCCTCACTTCCACTTGCCGTTCGCGCAGCAAGCGGGCCGAGGCCTTGCCCTCTTCGATGGCCTTGAGGAGTTGCTCGCCCCCTTTCGGGCTGCTGACCAGACCAACGGCGATGGCGATCTGCAAGCGGGCCGGCGCGGCCGCCAGCCCTTTCACCAGCTCGGTGTGGGCCGCAGCCCGATTGATCGCTCCCAGCTGCTGAGCGGCCAGTTCACGCAACGCATAAGGCTCCTTGCCCGCGCCGAGCAGCTTGCCCAGCACGGGAATCGCGGCGTCGGGATCGACGCTGGCCAGCGCCTTGAGGGCGGCCAGCCGTTGCGGTTCAGGAGTCTTGCGATCCTCGACGCGGGCGAGAATCGGCCCGCGCGCACTGGTCAGCTTGAGGGCCGTACACAGGTCCAGCCCGGCCAGCACGTCGCGCTGACTCTTCGATTCGATGAGTTTGGCGGCCAGCCCGTCGGCAAAGCGGCGGGCCTCGTCGTCGAGGGGCTTGCCTCGCGCCTGCAGACCGCGTTCATACGCCTTCAAGCGTTCGAGTTGAGCGAAGGTGGCGGCCTTCGGATCGCGGACCCGTTCGAGGGCCGCTTTCACATCCGCCTCCTTGCCATAGCGGGCCACGTGATTCAGGAAGCGCGCTTGGTTGCCCTCCGGTTCGTCGAATTTTTGCAGGTGTTGCATGAGGAAGGCGGCCGAGGCCGCGCCGGGCACGCCGGGAGCAATGTCGGCGACGGTGCGGGAATCCTTGTCGGTCCAGTCCCTGAGGGGCAGGGCGGCCCAGGAATTATCGCCCCGCAACTGGTCGCGCAGCGACATACGCACCATGTGCATGAGATGCGTGTCGTCCGCGGGCACGCGTTCGCGCAGCGAAAGCAGCGGGCGGATATTGTCGACGGAGGGATGTTGCCCGAGTGCTTCGGCGGCGGCCCGCTGCACGAAAGCGTCCTTGTCCTCGAGCCCGGCCAGTGCCAGCTTGTGCTGCGCGGGCGAAAGTTGTCGCCGCTCGCTCAGGATCCGCATGGCATGCACGCGCACGCCGGGCTCTTGATCCTGGGCGGCCGCGGTCAAGAGTTCGTCGTCGAGAGCGTTCTGGCGATCGAGCACCCACAGCCCGTGCATGCGCTGGAACGGGCTCCCGCCGGGCTTCAGCGCCTTGCGGACCGCTTCGATGCCCGGCTTGCCGCCGCGCTCGACCAGCTGATTGGTCGCCTTGAACCGAACGGCCAGATTGGGATGAGCGAGGTCGTCGACGAGTTCGGGTACGGTGGCCTTGGCCCAGTCGGCGCGGGGCATCTTCGGGGCGGGCAGATCTCCCTTGGGTCCCTTGTAAACGACGCGCCAGATGCGGCCCCGCTCGCGGTCGCGGCCCGGGTGGGTGAGGGGCACTTCGTAGTGGCCAATGATGCGGTTGTAGAAATCGGCGATGTAGAGCGCGCCGTCCGGCCCGAGCTTGATGTCCACCGGGCGGAACCACGGATCGTCGCAGCGGATGAAGTCGGGCTGCTCGATCGCCTTGTACGTCGAACCGTGCCGCTCCAGCTTGTCGTGATTGACGCGGTTGGTCACCACGTTGCCGATGAAGATGGTGTCGCGGTAAGCGGGCGGGAAATGATCGGCCGCATAGTACGTGATGCCGGCGATCGCCGTCGAGCCGTGGCTGTGCGTCAGCATTTCCGGGCCGAAGCCGAGCCCGTCGTGCGGCTTGCCGAAGCTCGGATAATAGGCCCCGCGCAGCAGTTGATAGATGGGCCGCGAGTGGCAATCGCACGAGAACAGGTTGCCCAGCGGATCGAATGCCAGCCCGAACGGGTTGACCTGGCCCCAGGTCCACTGTTCCACGTGAGAACCGTCCTTGCGGAAACGGTAGGTGTTGCCCGACTGCATGCTGATCGTGGAACCGTCCTTCGCCTTCAACGTGGACGAGTTGGCGAAGCCGTGGCAGGCGTACACCCAGCCGTCGAAGCCCCACATGAACTCGCCGGTCATGCCGTGCGTGTCCTTGAAGCCAAACGAGCTGAGCAGGACCTCACGCTCGTTGACCTTGTCGTCGCTGTCGGTGTCGCGGAACAGCCAGATGTTCGGAATGCTGTGGACGATGGCCCCGCCCCTCACGGGCAGCACGCCGATCGGGATATTGAGCCCGTCGGCAAAGACGGTGACTTTCTCGAAGCGGCCATCGCCGTCGGTATCTTCCAGGATGCGCAGCGTGTCGCGTTTCTTGGCGTCGTCGGCGGCCGGGAAGGGATACTCCACCGAGCCCGTCACCCACAGGCGGTTGCGCTCGTCGAAATGCAAGTTCAATGGCTTGCGAATATCGGGCTCGGCCGCCACCAGCTGAATCTCGAATCCAGGGGGCAGATGAAACTTCTTCAGCTGTTCCGCCGGAGTGAGCGGATCCGTCTTGGCAACGTGCTGGGGCTGCGCCGGCAACCTGCCCGTCAGCGCGATGCACAAACCAATAGCGACTATCTTGCATCTCGTCATTTCACAACCTCAATTGACAAGGCGGTCACGCCGCCGCCAAAGCACTCTGTGTGTTGCAGCATCGCGTGCAGCGAAAGATCGCCAGGATCAAATACTAGGCTCGGGCTGGAGGGCCGCTTCCAGCTCGGCGACGCGCTGGTCCATGGCGGCGCATTCGTCCGCGCCGGGCAGTTCGCGGTCATATTGTACGCGATAAAGCAGCCCGACCACTTGCTCGGGCAACTCCACCAGCGCCCCGGGCAGCCCGGCTTCCAGCAAGTGTGTCCGCGCCGCCGCCGCAAACTCGAGCGGCGTCTGGCCTCGTTGCGGCGCGATGCCGAATCGTTGCCCGAGCACGCGCAGCAGGCGATGGTAACAGGCCAGCACTGGACGCGACAGGGCCCGACGCGATTTTTTGGCTGTACCGCGCCGCCTTCGCCACAAGAACCACCCAAGCAAGAGCAGGGCGGGCAGGGCCAGCCAGCGCGACAGTTCCAGCCAGCCCGCCGGGTTCGTGGGATCCTCGGCAAGGCTGTCTTGTACGTGCTGCCAGCTCTCTTGCATCGGCGTGGCCAGGTCGCCGAACAGTTCATTGCGCCGCGACGTGTCGTAATCGAGCAAATAGTTGTACCAGCTTTCCACGCTCCACTTGCGGATGGTCGCCCAGAGAGAGTTGCTGTTGCGGTTGCCGTCGTCGGCCGGGGTTGGCTCGAGGCGAACCCAGCGGCACCGGACCGCGTCGCCGTGTTCGAGCGCCAGCACTTCGACCCAGCTATGCGCCTGGTTTTGCTTGATGACGAATACTCCGGGCTCGTCGGTGGGCTCGCCGCCGTGATAACCGATCACGACGCGCGCGGGCACGCCCAGCGAGCGCAGCATCAGCGTGAGCGCGGACGCATAGCGGCCGCAGTGCCCCGCCTTGACATTGCACAGGAAGTCCTCGGTAGGATCGAGGAACACATCTTGCCGGCGCAGGTTCAACGTGTAGCTGTATTGACCCGAGCGCGCGAGATGGTCGGCCAGGATGCGGCCAACCGCCAGGCCGTGTTCGGGAGCGATCATCACGGCCCCGTCGCGCTCGAAGGCAATCGCCCCCTCGGGCAGCTTGCCCGCATCGCGCAGTTGCCGGACCAGGTCGAAGGTGAACGTCTCGATGCCGCGGACGGGCTGTTGCAGATAGGTTTCGAGCGGGAGAGTGGCCCGTTCCATGTTTGGCCCGTACCCCGGCACCGGCGCGGGCACGGTAACCTGCCGGTAGACGTATTCGCCCGGCACCAGAAAGGCAGACTGCACCAGCGTGCCGTCGAGCGGGCGGAACAGCGGCCCCGGCCCGGTGACGCCCGTCAGCACCTCGGCGGTGGGGCGATAGGGATCCTCGGGCAACGCGACGGGATCCGCAAGCGGGAGCACGCCGACCTTTTGCGTGTCCACCGTGAAGGTGGCGAAATACTGCGCGGATCCAAGGTCCGCGAGCGGACCGGGGCGCAGCGGGATCTTGCCCCATTGCAGCTCGTGGGCGAGCTGGGTCTGGGTGCGCGAGAACCAGCGGCCCCGATCGTAGGTCGACATGATCGAAGCGCGCCAGTATTCTTCGAGGCCGAGATCGACGCGCGGCCGCCCGAGCGTATCGCGCATGGACACCACAAAGGCCGGGCGGTCGCTGGTGCGCACGCTGCCTACCCGGTTCAAGTCCATGCCGGAGCCGATGCCCGTGATCAGGAAGCGATGATTGGAGAGCGTGAACGGATCCCAGCTATCGTCGCCCAGGTGGGGCGTGACCAGGAAAAGGAGGAAGGCAAGCATGCCCGCGCAGGCGGCCCAGCCGAGGGAGCGCAGCACACGCACAGGCCGCGCCGGCCGGGCCGGCGAATCGCGGCGCAGCACGAGCATCGTGGTCGCCTGCTGGTCGACGCCGCGCGCCTGATAGAACAGCACCAGCGTCCACAGCCCGCTGACCAGGTAGGCCAGCACCAGCAGCCCGAAATACAGTTCCGAAGCAAGCACGCAGCCCAGGATCACCTGCATGAGCCCGATGAAGTGGAGCATCCAGTAGTCTTGCAGCTTCTTGGGCTGGAACAATTTCACGAGCATCAGCACCATCAGCACCGGGCCAAAAAACGGCATGATCATGACCCACCACGGCGCCACGATGCCGTGCCGCGCCTGGAAGTGCACCAGCTGATGGGCTATCCACACGCCGAAACCGATCGAGATGCCCAGGCCGATCAGGTTGGCCCACAGGTTCGACATGGCCCAGCGGCCATCGAAGACATACGCCAGCGCCAGGGCCATCAACACCGGCACCACAAAGAGGGCCATCTCCGGGAAGAAGATCGACTCCGCCTGGGCCAGGGCCGACGACGCGATCGCCAGCGTCAGGTAACTGCTGCGGCGGAAACTCATCTCGGCGGTCATGCACGGTCCTCCTCGAACAAGTGAGGAGGCCGATAGCAGTCGGCTGCCAGCCCGTCGCCAGCATGGCAATGCAATACTTCGCGGCCCAGCCGGCGCGAGAGTTCTTCTGCCAGTCCTTGTGGCCGCGAACTGACCAGGAGCACGGGAGCACGGGGCAGCTGATCGGCAAGTTGCTCGATCAGTGGATCGATATCGACCTGGTCGCTGCCCGGCGCCAGGGCCAGCGCTTCAAGGAAGAGGGTGGCCTGCCCGGGCTCGGCCTCCGCCGCCACGATCAGCGGCCCGCCAGCACCGCCGATGGCAAGCACGAGCCGGCTGCCTCCGTGCTGGCACCAGTGATAACAGAGGGTGGCCGCAAGCGAGACGGCCTGCTCGCAATCCAGCTCGCCGCGTGCGAGCTCGCCGGCAGTTTTTCCGCTGCCCGGCACGAACGGATCGAGCACCAGCACCAGGTCGCGGGCGGAACGGTCGTCGAATTCCTTCACGAGCAGGTTGCCCCGCCGCGCCGAGGAACGCCAGTGCACGGAGCGCAGACTGTCGCCGGGCCGATAATCGCGCAGGCCGTGAAAGTCGTCGCGCCCGGAAACGCGGCGCGGCCTCAGCCCTTCCTGCCCTGCCGAAGGGGGCAACGCGTGCAGCAAACGCTCGTAGTCCAGTTCTCCGAGCGCCGGGAAGACCAGGATGCCATCGATGTCGGCCCCGCGGGCCCGGCGTTCCACCAGCCCGAACGGGAAGCCGCTGCGCACCTGGACGGGGTCGAGGTAATACCAGCCGCGCTCTTTTGGTGTGGCACTGGCCTGAAAGGTGGCGTTGCCGGGCTGGAGGTCGACGAAGCAGCTGGCCCCGTTCAGTTCGATCTGGACTCCTTCGATGGTGCGGTTGCCCCGGTTGGCCACCTCGATCTCGATGGGGAAGGATTCCCCCGCGAAGACGGCTGCGGGCAGCGTACGCAGGGTGCGCACATAGAGGTTGCCGAAGCGGCGGCCGGCGACACACAGGTTCAGCCCCCATACCACCAGCATGAGGTAGCTCATGAGGGTGATGACATTCATGCCCTTGGAGACGCCGGCCAGCCAGAGGACGGCAGCGGCCAGCAGCCAGTAGCGGCCCGGGCGGGTGAAATGATCGCGGCCCGTCAGCCGCGCGGGCTGATCAGGACGAGCATCGGAAGTGGCAGAAGCCGTGGACATGCAAATCGGTCACATAACGTTGACTAGCGGCATCACCCAGCAGGTGTCTGGGACAGCAAAGCTTCCAGGGACTCTCGCTCCAACAAACCTCGTTCATCGAGTTGCTTGGCCACCACGAAGACCTCGGCTGGCTGCAACGGGTCACTGTCTTCGTAAGGTCGAAACAAGAGCACCGTATTGGACTTCGCATGTTTGAGCGCAATGCCGTTGCTGCGACGGACCTCGACAAAACCAAGTTCGGTCAACACAGTTCGCATCTGCCCAAAAGTAAATCGGTCTTGCATATCACTCCTACGGCGTGCGAAACAATTGAACGTTGGCAGCTGGCGCGGAACCGCGAACCTGGCGATCAGTCAATCTTCCTCCTCTATGCTCGCTTCCAAGTCGAGCGCTTGCCGGAGGAATACCTGGAGCAATTCACCTTGCGACTCAATCTCCTCTGGCTTGTAGGACACAAGCACAGCCTTATTGCCACGGCGTAACGAAGCCAGTTGGCCAATCCCGTCGAATCGCTTCACCCATTTCTCAGGATTCTGGACATAACCACCAATGCGAACGAGGGTCTTTCGGGGAATCATCCACAATGGCGATTCCCCCCCTTGAACTGGCGCGATCTCGATGATCCGTTTCCGATAAACGAGGGTGAACTTCTTCTCTGTTTGCTCTTCGACGATTCTCAAAACGTTATCGCAGACGGCCAAGACCTTCGGTGCAACACGCCCCTCCCAATAAATTCGGTCAGTCAAAGTGGGGCCAGCATTGCCGGCTCCTGATTCATATTCATCGTCAGTTCGTAACGCTGTTTGATCCAGAACTCTCACGAAATGCAGAACGATGTTGTTTCCTATCTGCAAGGCAACCATCTGAACGGCAATAAGCGGAATACTGCCCGCGAAGAGGCTAATTACATTCAGGAAACGAGAAGTAATATCTTCCGCGACCAGTACCGCAACGTGATCATATGAAGGATAACGTCTACGTTCGATGTCCCAGTATTCGATGCAACGGATGATGTGGCTTGGATCGGTTGCGCCCAACATCAGTTCGACTTCGTAGCGACGATTCAGCTGATCGTCATGGAGCAGCAGGTCAAGTCTGCCGGCTTTCGGCTGCAATTTTTCTGCCGTCACTACTTCAACGTCTCCCACGCCGAGAATTGTAGGATCGTGGATGATACGTTCTTGAATCCACTGTTCAGTGAAATCTGAGTGTGACTTCAGATGAATGCGAGTCGGTTTCGCGAATTCCAACTGCATGGAACGACCCCTTCTAAGTTTCGCTTGCTTGGGCCGGCAGGGGCGTGCGGGCGACGATCTCGCTGACGATTTCTTCAGAGCGGTCGCTGTGGGCGGCGCGGCGATAGCTCTTCAGCAAGAGGCGATGGGCCAGCACGGCCCGGGCCAGGCGCTTGATGTCGTCCGGGATCACGTAGTCGCGCTTCTCCAGGAAGGCCCGCGCCTGCGCCGCGCGATAAAGGGCCAGCGCCGCCCGCGTGCTCGCACCCAGGTACAGCTCGGCATGCTGCCGCGTCGCGGCCACCAGGTCGAGCAGATAATCGTTGAGGCTGTCGGCCATGTGTACCCGCCGCACCCGTTCCTGCCAGCTCACGACCTCGGCCGCCGACACCACTGCGCCGAGCTGCTCCACCGGTTCGCCCTGCCGATGCTGGGCCAGGATCTGCTTCTCGGTGCGCCGATCCGGATAGCCGAAGCGCACTCGCATCACGAAGCGATCAAGCTGGTTCTCGGGCAGCGGAAAGGTCCCTTCGAACTCGTACGGGTTCTGGGTGGCGATCACCATGAAGGGCGCGCCGAGCGGGCGCGTCTGCCCGTCGATGGACACTTGCCGGTCGCTCATCGCCTCGAGGAGGGCACTCTGCGTGCGCGGCGTGGCCCGGTTGATCTCGTCGGCCAGCACGAACGAGGCGAACAGCGGCCCGGGCTTGAATACGAACTCCCCCGTGGGCTGGTGAAAGACGCTGACGCCGATCAGATCGCTGGGGAGCAGATCCGGCGTGAACTGGATGCGGTGGAAACTGCCGTCGATGCTGCGGGCCAGGGCACGGGCCAGCAGCGTCTTGCCGATCCCGGGCACGTCTTCGATCAGCAGATGACCATCTGCCAGCAGCGCGACCAGGGCCAGTTGCACCGCCTCGGGCTGACCAAGTAGCACGCCGCTGATGTTGTCGCGCAGCTTCTCCAGCCCCGCCGGCGCAGGTGTTCCTCCAGCCTGATCTTGATGATTGTGACTGGGCTGGATCGGGGAGATCGCCCCCTCGGTTTCCATCATGGTCGCTTTCCAGCTTGGCGTTCCGGTGACAGCCCCCACCGGATTATAAGGCACGTCGGAGCGCGACGCCACCAAGCAGGTTCGCTCCTCATTGGCTCGGAGGAAACCGACGCTCACCTCCGTGGCTGACGCCCCGCGCTCGACCGATGCAATCAACTTTGCGGCACCGGGCCAAGACTGCGCCACAGATACCAGGTGGCGATGCTCCGGTAGGGCCGCCAGGGCTCCGCTTGCTCGGTCAACTCTTCCTTGTCGGGTAGGTCGGCCAGACCATAATGGCGCTGCAAGCCGGCACGCAAGCCAAGATCGGCCACGGGCAACACGTCGAGCCTGCCCAGCGAGAAAATCAGAAACATCTCCGCCGTCCAGCGGCCGATGCCCCGCACCGGGATCAGCCGGGCGATGACCTCTTCATCGTCCAGTTCCTGCAAGCGTGCGAGCGGCACCGTCTTGTTGTGGACCTTCTCGGCCAGGTCGCGGAGCGAAAGGAGTTTGCCCGCAGATAGCCCGGCGGCGCGGAGGTCCTCGTCGCGGGCCGCCAGCAAGTTTTTCGGCGTCAGCTTCTTGACGGTCTTTACAACCCGGCCAGCAATGGAAGCCGCCGCCTTGCCCGAGATCTGCTGCGAAATGATGGCATGCACCAGGCAGCCGAACCCATCCGGATTCACCGTGAGGGTGCAGTGGCCCACGCGTTTGATGATGCCCTTGAGGATGGCGTCGCGCCGCGCCTGGGCACGCTGGGCGCGGCGATAGGTTTCGAGGCGATCGT
>JBFWSD010000105.1:0-10825 GCA_050248575.1 Gemmataceae bacterium | reverse complement strand
TCGCTCGAGCTCGAACCGGGCGAAGTGTATCCGATCGAGGGCGCCCTCGACTTGACCGGGCTGTTCCAGATACACGGGCTGCCCGGCTACCCGCAGCTGCGCGATCCGCAGTTCGTGCCGCAGCTTGTGCCCGACCTGGCGCAGGCCAATAGCCCGTGGGAAGCGATTCGCACGCGCGACATCCTGGTCCACCATCCTTACGAATCGTTTGGCCACGTGCTCGACTTCATCAACGCGGCCGCGGTGGACGACCGCGTGCTGGCCATCAAGCAGACGCTCTATCGCACCAGCAGCGATTCGCCGGTGGTGCGGGCCCTGCAGCGGGCCGCGGATAACGGCAAGCAGGTGACGGCCGTCATTGAGCTCAAGGCCCGTCTCGATGAAGAGCGCAACATCGTCTGGGCCAAGGAGCTGGAAAAAGCGGGCGTACACGTGGTCTACGGCTTCGTCGGCTTGAAGACGCACTGCAAGGTGGCCCTCGTCGTGCGCCGGGAAGAGGATGGCATTCGCCGTTACGTACACCTGGCCACGGGCAACTACAACCCGCAGACGGCCCGCGTCTACACCGACATGGGTTTCTTCACCTGTAATCCGGAGTTTTGCGAGGACGTGTCGGCGCTCTTCAACTACCTGACGGGCTACTGCGAGCTGCCCTCGTGGCGGAAGCTGATCGTGGCGCCGTCGCGGTTGCAGCCCTTCATGCTCGAGAAGATCGAGCAGGAGACGGCCAATCAGAAAGAGGGCAAAGAGGGCCGCATCATCGCCAAGATCAACGGGCTGCTCGAGCCGCTGGTGATCCAGGCGCTCTATCGCGCCAGCCAGGCGGGCGTGCAGATCGATCTGATTTGCCGGGGCATCTGCGCCTTGCGGCCCGGCGTGCCCGGCATCAGCGAGAATATCCGCGTTTATTCGGTGGTCGATCGCTTCCTCGAGCACAGCCGCGTCTTCTACTTCGGCAACGGCGGCGAGCCGCAGGTGTTGATCGGCTCGGCCGACTGGATGGACCGCAACCTGAGCCGCCGCGTGGAGGTGGTCTTTCCGGTCGAGCAGCCCGAATTGAAGAAGCGCTTGATCGACGACGTGCTGATGCTGGCCCTGGCGGACAACGTCAAGTCGAGACAGCTCCTGGCGGACGGCAGCTATCGTCGCGTGGAAGCCAAACCGGGGCAGCCCCGCATTCGCAGCCAGGAACGCTTCCTCGAACTGGCCAGCCAGACCTCACGGCGCATCAGCGACCTGGTCGCGGCCACCCCGGTGCTCGACCCGCCCCTCTCCGAACAACATCGCAAGCGGCAAACCGGTTAACCATCGGCTGTCCGGAAAGCGGGAGAAGATGCCCGGCTTCTCGCGTTTCCCGCGATTTTCTCGCTGCAGAGAAGCCAGGAAGCCGGCCTTCTTGGTATTTCCGGATAGCCTCTTGATCTCCGCTTGACAAGCAAGACATCATGTCTTAGCATCCCTCAGACATTCAGTCTGACGCAATGGAGCGTTGCGATGCCACGTACCCCGCAGGACATCACCGACGCCGAGCTGGCTGTCTTGCAGAGCTTGTGGGACCAGGGGGCTGCCACCATCCGCCAGCTGGCCGACCAGCTCTACCCGGGCGGCACCTCCGCCCACTATGCCACCGTGCAAAAGCTGCTGGAGCGGCTCGAAGGGAAGGGCTGTGTCCGCCGTGCCCGCAAGCCGGGCGGCCATGTCTTCGCAGCGGCCATCGACCGCGATGAGCTGATTGGCCGCCGCCTCCGGACCATGGCCGAGAAACTGTGCGGCGGTTCGCTCTCGCCGCTGCTCACGCACCTGGTGCAGGCCGCCCGCCTCAGCCCGCGCGAACGCCAGGAGCTGCGCGATCTGCTCGAAGACCTCGATGCGAAACGGAAACAGCGCTGAAAGGAGCCGCCGTGGAAACACTCGTGCAACTCGCGCTGACCAACGCGGTGATGGCAACCTTGCTGGCCCTCGTGGCCGGTCTGGCCGGGCTGCTGCGGCTGCGGCCTGCCCTCGTACACGGGCTGTGGCTGCTGGTCTTACTCAAGCTGGTCACGCCGCCGTTCGTGTCGATCCCGGTGCCAGCCTGGAGCGAAGACCCCAGGCCTGCCGACGGGCTGTTGCTCGAGGCCAAGGCCGAGACTCCTGAGCCGATCCCGGTCGAAACAGCGCCGCTGGTCTGGCTGCCCGAGGAAGAACGCGTGCTGCTCGCCGAGCCGGCGCGGGCCGAATTGCAGGCAGTTCCATTCGCGGATCGGGAGTCAATGGCCGCACCCGCGACCGGGCCAGCAGCGAGCACGACGCCAGCGGTCGCTGCTGAAAGCCCGATGGAGTGCTGCCGATTTGCCCTGGTGCTGTGGGGCGCGGGCAGCTTGCTCTTCGCGCTCGTCGCCGCCATCCGCATCGTGAGGTTTCAGCGTTTCCTCGAGCAAGGCACGCCCGTCGCCACGGCACTCGCAGAGCAGGTGGCTGGCCTTGCCGAGCAACTCGGGCTGCGGCGTGTTCCCGAAGTGCGTTTGCTGTCAGGAGCGGTATCCCCGATGATCTGGGGCCTGGGCTGGCGCACCCGCTTGTTGATCCCGGCCGAGCTGTTTGCCCGTCTGGATGATGAACAGCGCGATGCTCTGTTGGTGCACGAGCTGTCGCATCTGCGCCGCGGCGATCACTGGGTCCGGCTGCTCGAATTGGTGGCGACGGCCCTCTTCTGGTGGCATCCCGTGTTGTGGTGGGCCCGGCAAGGGCTGCACGAAGCAGAAGAACAATGTTGCGACGCCTGGGTGGTCTGGGCGTTGCCAGCCTCGGCGCGAGCGTATGCCGAGGCCCTGCTGGAAACGATCGATTTTCTCTCGGAGGCCCGCCCCGCACTGCCGCCGGCAGCCAGCGGCATCGGGCAGGTTCGCAAACTGAAAAGGAGATTGACGATGATCATGCAAGCCAAGACGCCGCATTCGCTATCGCTGGTCGGCTTCGTGGTGCTGTTCTGCCTGGGCGTCGGGCTCCTGCCCCTCGTGCCCCAGCTGGTGCAGGCCGATGACAAGCCCGCCGAGGTCAAGATCCTGGTCAAGAAGCTGATTGGCGACGAGACGGCCGACTTCGACCCCGAGGTGCAAGCCCTCTTGCAGCATCTCGTCGAGATGAAGCTCTCGGGCAAGGAAGACGAGGCTCGGGTTGTCCTTGAAAAGCTCACCAGGGTCTTGCAGGAGAAGAAGGCGAAGAGAGCGGATCGCGACGCCGCCGCCCGGAAGAAAGAAGCCGAGATCGACCGGGCTCGTGCCGAGATCGAGAAGGCCGAGGCCCAGTTCCGCGAAGCGCAAGAACGGCTGATGCAGGCGCATCGCAAGCTCGCCGAGCTCACGGGGGCGCGCGACAAGCTCCTCTTCCTGTACAAGAAAGCTGAGGACGAGGCCGGCAACATTCGCATCATCCAGTTGCCGCCTGGCGCAACACCTGGCGTGCGCGTGCCCACGCCGCCGCCGCCGCACAAGGTTGAGGTCGAAATTCGCAACCGCGACGAGCGTTTGAACATGCTGGAACGGCAGCTGGCCGAGTTGCTCCGCGAGGTAAAGGCCCTCAAGGAAGAAAAGCGCGGCCGTTGATTCGCGCCACAACTCGAAGGTCCGCCAGGCGATCGAGGCTCCAGGCCTCGGTCGCTTTCTTTTTGCTACAACGGTTTCGGCGCTTCGCTTCTGTGGCTCGAGTGGACTAGGATAGGGGGATGGGAGCGAGCCCGGTGTACGCCGGAAAGGAGGAAGCCGAGGATGTCATGGTGGCCTGACCTGTCGCAGCGCCAGCGCATGGGCGAGGCGATGGACCGACCGGACCTGGATCGCGAAAGCCACCTGGGCGCCTTGCGCGGGCTCGAGAAACTCAATCGCTGGAGCAAGAGCGCCCGGATCCTTTGGCCCGCGTTGCGGCAACTGGCCCGCGCGAACCCGAAAGAGCCGTTGCGCGTGCTCGATGTGGCCTGCGGCGGCGGTGATGTCGCGCTGTCGCTGTGGCGGCTGGCCACGCGGGCCGGTTTCAACCTGCAAATCTCCGGCTGCGATTTCAGCCCGCGCGCCGTCGAGTTTGCCCGCCGCGAGGCCGTCAATGCCGGCGCGCAGGAACGCGGCGATTCCTCCGTCCGCTACTTTGTCATGGACGTGCTCAAGGACGTCATGCCGACCCACTACGACGCCATTGTTTGCTCGCTGTTCCTGCACCATCTGGAACGGCCCCAGGCCGTGGAGCTCTTGCGGCGCATGGGGCAGGCCGCGGGCCGCCTTGTCCTCGTCAATGATCTGGTGCGCAGCCGGCTGGGACTGTTGCTGGCCCGCGCCGCCGTCAAGTTTTTGACCGATTCGTGGGTGTGCCAGCACGATGGCCCGCGTTCGGTCGTGAGTGCTTTCACGCCGAGCGAAGCGGCCAGCATGGCCGAAGAGGCCGGGCTGCACGGCGCCGTCATCCGCCGCCGCTGGCCCTTCCGGTATTTGCTGAGCTGGAAGGTGCCCGCGAACGTGAACGGCGACGGTGGAGACACGGAGAAGGGGAGAAGGGGAGACGCGGAGACGTGAGACAAGATCATGAGCGACGAATCGGTTCCTGCTCCGCGTCTCACATTCTCCGCCGCGTCCCCGCGTCTCCCGTTCTCCGCGTCCCCGCGTCAGCCTCTATCGGTTCCTTCGCCGTGTCCCCCCAATTCCTCGTCCCCGCGTCGTACTTCCGCATCGCAACCGTTTCCTACCATCACGCGCGATGAAGCCAGCGGCCGCCCCTGGGACGTGATCGTGGTGGGCGCCGGGCCAGCCGGGGCCATGTCGGCCCTTGCGCTGGCCAGGCGGCAACTTCGTGTCCTGCTGGTCGACAAGGCAGCGTTTCCGCGCAGCAAGGTTTGTGGATCTTGCTTGAATGGCCGCGCCCTGGCGCTGCTCGATGCTTTTGGACTTGGCTCGCTGCCCGTGCGGCTTGGGGGCGTGCGCCTCGAAGCAGCTTGCCTGGCGGCGAAAGGACGACAGGCAAGATTGCCTCTGCCAGGGGGCATGTCACTGTCGCGATTCGTGTTCGATGCCGGGCTGATCGAGGCGGCCATCGAAGCGGGCGCTCATTTCTTGCCGGAGACGACCGCGTCCCTGGCGTCACCTCACGATGTGCCCGCCCAGCGCGAACTTTGCTTGAAGCAACATGATGCGACCGTCCAGGCGTCTGCCCGGATCGTGATTGCGGCCGACGGTTTGGGGGGCCGACTCCTCGGGGAGAGGCGGCCCCGCGCCGACTCGCGCATCGGTGTGGGCGTGTTGCTCCCCGACCGAAGCGGCTATGCGCCGGGCGCCGTCTACCTGGCTTGCGGGACCGGGGGATATGTCGGCGTGGTCTGCGTCGAGCACGGGCAGCTCGACGTGGCAGCTGCCCTCGATACTGCTTTCCTGAGATCGATGGGCAGTGCCGGAGAAGCAGCCCGAGTGTTGTTCGAAGAGGCAGGCTTGCCCTGTCCGGCTGGCGTGGTGGATGCCGACTGGCGCGGCACGCAGCCCTTGACCCACTCGGCGCCGCGGCTTGGCGATCATCGTCTGTTCCTGGTAGGCGACACCGCCGGCTATGTCGAGCCGTTCACGGGTGAAGGGATTGCCTGGGCGCTGGCAGGGGCCGCCGCGCTCGCACCGATCGCGGCACAAGGAGTTCGCGACTGGCAGCCCGGGCTGGTCGCAGAGTGGTCGTCGCTTCATCGACAGATCGTGGGCCGCCGCCAACGAACTTGCCGAGCGCTGGCGTGGCTGTTGCGGCGGCCCCGCCTCACGTCGCTCTTGCTCGGGACGCTGGCACGCTGGCCCGGGCTGGCACGTCCTTTCGTCCGGCAGCTCAACGGTCCGGCTGACACGGCCCTGTCAGCTGTCGATTACGGCAGGCCGCCCGACGCCGTGCGGCTACAATAAACAGGACCTTCCACAACGCCTCGATCTCCAACACCAGGACTCCCATGAGCTTCGCCATCCTCGGTCTGGGAACCGCCCTGCCCGCGCACCAGGTGGAGCAGCAACGCGCCGCCGAGGTGGCGCAGACGATCTGTGCTCGTTCGGCGGAAGAGGCCAGCATGCTCGCCCATCTCTTCGAGCATGCCGGCATCGACACGCGGCACATTGTGATCGGCAGTGCGGTCATGGACGATGTGCTGACGGGGAAGACCGATACGGAGAGTGTGTTCTTGCCCGCGGTCTCGGGCGAAGCCGGGCCGACAACCCGCGAACGCATGAAGGTCTACCTGGCCGAAGCCGTGCCGCTGGCCGAGCGGGCCGCCGCGCAGGCATTGGCCCGTGCGCGTAGCGATCCTGCCCGCATCACGCACCTGGTCACCGTCTCGTGTACCGGCTTCGCCGCGCCGGGCGTGGACCTGGGATTGATGGAGAGGTTGTCGTTGCCGCGCGGCGTGGCCCGCACGCACCTCGGCTTCATGGGCTGCCACGGCGCCATCAATGGCCTGCGCGTGGCCCAGGCCATGGCGGAAGCCGAGCCGGCCGCGCGCGTCTTGCTGTGTTGTGTTGAACTGTGCAGCATCCACTATCACTATCGGTTCGATCTGAAGCGGAACGTGGCGAACGCCCTGTTCGCCGATGGGGCCGCCGCCGTGGTGGGCGCTGCCTCGACGGCAGTTGATCCCTGGCAGCTACGCGGCACGGGCTCGTATCTCTTTCCCGATTCTGCCCGGGCCATGACCTGGACCATCGGCGATCGCGGATTCGACATGACCCTGTCGACCAAGGTGCCCGACCTGATCGCGGGCGGGCTGCGGCCCTGGCTGGAAGAATGGCTTGCGGGTCATGGATTGACGCTGCAGGACATAAGATCGTGGGCCGTTCATCCTGGCGGCCCGCGTATCTTGAACGCGGTGGAAGAATCGCTGTGCCTGCCGCGGCCCGGCCTCGACGTGTCGCGGCAGATCCTCAAGGATCACGGCAACATGTCGTCCCCCACGGTGCTCTTCATCGTGGATCGGCTGCGGCAACAAGGGGCCCAGCCCCCCTGCGTGGCCCTGGCCTTTGGCCCGGGACTGGTCGTGGAAGCGGCGCTGTTCGAGTGAGCTCATTTCTCTTCACGCCGGGCCGCTTGGACGGTATCGAGGGTCTCGCGCAGCGCCTCGACGTTGACGCGGGCCAGTGCGGGCAGGTCCTGGCGGCGTTCGCCCAGGATCTCCTTGTCGGTCAACAGCGCGTAGAAAACGTGCCCGGCGCGAACGCGGCTGTCGTTGAACTCCCGGAAGGCAAGCTTGTGCGCGCGCTCGATCAGCAGGATCAAGTGCACGGACAAGACGGGCACTTCGCGGCTGCCCGACGGGAAACGCCGCATGCCCGCGTTCAGTTCCTGCACCAGCGTGGCGGGCAGCAGGTTCTTCTTGATCAGTTCGGTGGTGCGCTTGCCCGGATGCTCGAGCAACTTGGCCAGCCAGTGCTCGACCTCGACCTCGTCTTGCGCGCGGGCCACCGTGGTCTGCGTTGCCAGCACCAGCGCGCGGCGGCATTCCTCGTCGAGTCTCTCGACCAGTTCCTTCAAGTTGCCGGGCAGCTTGTGGAATTCGAGGGCCGGCGTGTTGCTTGCCGCCGTGCCGTTCGGTGAAGCAGGCACGACCGACGCACGGCTGGCGCTAGCCCGCCACACCGCATAGAGCGACAGTAGCAGGGCCAAGCAAGAAATCACCAGGGCGAGAATGCTCAGGTCCATATCGACTACCGTTCAGGGCACCGGTACTCTTACCCATTTTAACTCACCCCTGAGGCAACACAATCCGGTTCCCGCCGGCACCGTGGAACGGGCAACCTGAGCTAGCACGGCAGGCAACTGCTCTGGTAGCATCTCCCTTCGTCGTCCGCAAAAACTGATGATGCAAGGATGCGTATGAGTAAGACCAAGAGTGGCTCACGTCGGACCAAGGAGATTCACACCGACGAGCAGGCAGAGATGATTCTGCCCTTGCCCGGCTTTCGCAAGGCGGCGGCGGTGCCCGCCGAGCCGGTCCTGCCCGAACCGCTCGGGCCGGTCGTCAGCATCGAACGCAACTTCTTCGATCTTGTCGAGCAGGACGCGGACAGGCTGGACCTGAAGCTAGCTCCCGCCGTGTGCACGGCCGACCACTTCCTGGCCGTGGCGATCCACGCCGTGGACGAGAACAGCGACGCGGCCGGGCCACAGCTGGGCCGCTGGCAGTTCACGCTGGAAGGGCCGGATCGACTGGTCTTGGCCCTCGAACGTACCAAGGGGCGGATCGCGCCCAGGCTGCTGGCCGGCGCGCATGCGCGAAAGCCGTTCGCCGCACGCGTCTTCGACCGCTTCGAGATTGCCGGCAAGGAGCGCCTCCTTGCTCATCTCGAGGTTTTCGCGCAGGGCAACATGGCCTGCCCGATGTTTGTCAGCACGGCGAACTTGCATTTGAGCCAGTCTGCCCGCGCTGCCGATGAAGGCCAGCGTCGCGAGCTGAACGAGGTGCCGCCGCGCTTGCGGACGGTGACGCGGCCCTGGTTCGCCTGGCCCGCGCAGGCCCGCGTCTTCGTGGCCGCGCGGCACGTGGCCGGCCCGCACGATCCCGTCGGCCGCTTCGTGCTCGACACGCACCGGCTTTTCCGCGCGAACGACATTCCGTGTCAGCTTCATGCCGGCTATGTGTTTCCGGGGCAACTTGGCCCGGTGCGGCCCATCGAGGAGATCATCGAGCAGGCCGGGCCGCGCGATCTGCTCGTCTATCACTTCTCCACTTACGAGCCCGAACTCGATCGGCTGCTGGCCCTGCCTTGCCGCAAGCTGCTCTATTACCACAACCTAACCCCCTGGCGCTTCTTCCGCGAATACGATCAGGACCGCGAATCGAGGCACATGAAGGCGCTCGAGCAGCTTACCCAGTTTCCCGCCTTCGAGGGGCTGGTGGCCAGTTCGTGGAAGACCATCCATGATCTGGAAGAGAACCTGGCCGCGCGCGCCTACGGGCCGGAACGCGAACCGCTGCGCCGCGAAGCGATCGCCGCCCTCAATCAGCTTCACCTGCGCGAGCTGGCCGTGTGCCCGCCCGTTCTTGGCGCGAACCTGGCAAATTGCCCCGAAGAGAAGGCCAAGCTGCCCGAAGCGAGCAGCAGGCTGGTTCATGTGGGAGACCTGTTCCCGAACCGGCGGATCGAGGACCTGGTGCACCTGTTTGCCGAGTATCGCAAGCTGGATGCCGCGGCCCAGCTGGTGATTGCGGCAACCGGGGGCATGGCGACCTATCGTCGCCGCATCGAACGAGTGATCGCCGCCCTCGATGCGGACACACGGTCACGCATCGTGGTGCTGGATCGCCTCGGCGACGGGCAACTCGTCTCGATTTACAAGCAAGCTTCGGCCTTTGTGACCATGAGCGAGCACGAAGGCTATTGTGGCCCGCTCGTCGATGCCATGGGGCTCGGTGTGCCGGTCTTCGCGTTCGCCGAGCCGGCGGTGCGCGAGACGCTGGGCCGCACCGGACTGGTCATTCACGACAAGGATCTGCCCCACGCGGCCGCCGTCTTGCAGCGGTTCTTGCGCGACGACGAGTGGCGCCGACAAGTGATCGCGACGCAGACGCAGCGCTACCAGGAACTGGCGGGCAAGAGCGATGGCCGACTCTTCTGGCAAGCCATCGAGCAAGTCCTGTTTGCGCCCGCCGCGGAACGGGACAGGCCCGCGGAGACGGTGCGGCTGGCCCGGACGTGAGTCGCAGTTCGGGGCGACTGGGCTACAGCATGTGCTTCCGCTTGCGCAGAATCCACTCCGAGGCCAAGAGGCCAAGGGCCACCAGGAAGATCAGCGTGCTGTTCCACAACAGCTTCGGGGGCTGTGGAGCCTTCAGAGAGACCCGTGCTCCGGCGGGCAGATCTTCCAGCAGATCGTCGGCATTGACGAGGTTGTAGAAGCGGCCGCCCGTTTCGGAGGCCGCCTGCTCCATGTCGCGCCGGTTCATGCGCAGACGATCCATCTCGCCGGGCGGCACCAGCACCTTGCACTCGGCGCTCGGCTTGGTGCCCTGCACCACGGGGGCTTGCAGCCAGAACTTGTAATCCCCTTCGGGAGTGCGCGTGAGCACGGCCTCGTAGGTGGCGCGGCTGCCTTCCACCTTGGAGAGCTTGAGACTCTGCCCTTCGTTGCCGCCGTCGGGAGCGCGGCGATCGACGAATACCTTCACCTCGGTGTCGGCGGGCGGCGGCGGCGTGTCGTCCGGGAAGCGCACGGTCACCTTGATCGGCTCGCCGCGCCGATAGGGCCGCTGTCGATCCAGCCGCAACTCGGTGCGGCCGACGCGGCTGCGCGCCAGGTAGCGAATCGTCTGGATCCAGAACTGGTTGAAGCGCAACTCGTATTCGCGATAGCGCCAGCGCCACGTTTCGTGGAAGCCAAAGAACAGGCAGCGGCCCTTGCCCACGAAGTGCTGCACGGCCAGCGGATGCGGCGCCTGCTTTTCGGGGCCGATCACGCCAGCGTTGCTTTGCACCTTGGGATGGGCGGCCAGCACCTCGGCGGCGGGCTTGATGCGGAAGCCTTCGGCCCACCAGTACATCTCGCGAAGCTGCTGCCAGATCTCGGCGTTCTCGACTTCATCCGGGCTGAAGCGGAAGATCGGGTGCGAGCGGCCCGCCGGAGTCAGCTCGGGCCGATACGTTTCCGTGAGGTCGGCGGGCACGACCGCCGCGTCCTCGGTCACCTCGATGGGCAGCACGTCTTTCAGCGGCGTGTCCTTGAAGGCATTGGGGCTGAAATGCTCGCCCGCGATCATCAGCATGCCGCCCCCTCGCTCGCGGACGAAGTCGGCCTGCTCGGAGAGCCGCTTCTCGCCCAGCTTTTCGTGGCGCGGATCGATGTCCCCCAA
>JBFWSD010000104.1:0-10830 GCA_050248575.1 Gemmataceae bacterium | reverse complement strand
AGTTTCGAGAGGAATGGGTGGACCGCTTTCATTGAATGCTCGTACTGCCACTCCTGGACGGGAACAGTGCCCGTCCAACTCGGGCAAGCCAGGAAAGCATCGAACAGGTTCGCGACCAGCACCGATCTCCCCGTGGCCTGAAAAGGTCCGAGAGCCCGGATCTTTCAATCCGAGAATCGACTCATTCTGTCTCAACTGATTGAGGCAGCCTTGTCAGTTCAGTACCCACGACACGTTCTAGTGACGCCAGCACTTGTGCCAGGCTCGCCTCGAGCCGCACGAGTTGCACCTGGAAACGGAGCAACTCCGACCAGTTGTCGAGCAGCGTGAGCATGTCGACCTTGCCCACACGGTAGTCGGCACTGGAGGTCTTCAAGGTCTGCTCGGCCTTGGGGATGATGTCGTCGCGGTACAGCGCCACCTGCTGTTCGAGTGCATGGGCTTGCACCGTGAGGCGACGGATCTGTCGGAACGTGTCGTCGCGCGTGGCGTCGAAGATGCGGGCGCTCTCGTTCGTGCGATTCTCGGCCTCGCGGACGCCGGCGTTCAGCTTTCGCCGCCAGATGGGCAGGTTGACGCCGAAGGTGAAGCCGACCATGTCGTTGCCGTTGGCCGTGGGCGCCATGGCGGCGGCGGTGGTCGTTGTACCCCAGGTGACGCCGACCGAGACGTCAGGGTAGTACTCGAGATGGGCCAGATCGATGAGCTGACGATCGCGCAGCACGGCTTGCATCCGGCCTTGAAGTTCCGGCCTGGTCTCCAACGCCAGTTGATAGAGTTGCTCCAGTTCCTCAGGGACCGAGGCGCTGCCCGGGCCATCGGCGGCACGCAGATCGGTTTCGGGCGGAATCGACAGCAGACGGCCCAGGTCAGCCTGGGCTTCACGCAGGTCGCGCTGAAGGCGGATGAGCTGGTCCTTGACCTTCTGAACTTCAACCTGAGCGCGAAGAACGTCCTGCTGGCTCGATTGGCCCACTTTGTAGCGGGCCTCGGCGAATTTGACGAAGTCACCCAGGAGTTTCTCGTCATGTTCCGTGATGTCAATGGCTTGCTGGTAGAAATAGATCTCGTAGTAGGTGGCCTTCACCTCCTCGATGACCTTGAGCTGGGTGGCAGCCAGCTCAGTGAGGGCTATCTGCGTGTCGGTCTCGGCAACCAGGCCGCGCAGACGGAGCTTGCCACACCAGGGGAAGCGCTGAGCAAGCATCAGCTCGTTGGTTCCCCGGCCCATGGCGGTCTGGGGCGCGTTGCCGCTGATGGGCCAGAACGTGTCGGCCAGCATCGGATCGGGCAGGGCCGTCACCTGCGGTACGCGTTCCGCAATGGCGGCGACGCGGCTAGCTCGCGCCTGAACCTCTGGGTTGCGCTGTAAGGCGGTTTGCACATAAAAGTCAGCAGGATGGGGACCGGGGAATCCTTCCAGGATTCGCCCCTCTAGACCGAAGGATCGCGGTGGCGGCAAACTTGGTTCGGAAGCAAAGGCTTCGCAATCCTCACCAGTCAGATGGACGCGGTTCGCGCAAGACACAGCGGTAGAGGGAGACGGGCACGCGGCTGGCCGCCTTGATAGCGCGGTCGGCACGCAGCCCGAACTGACAAGCACTATCAACAGTATGAATCTTTTTGCCAGCATACTGCAACCAGGACGGTAAACTGGGAGAACCCTTCTTCAGTTATCGGTTATGCGGCAACCGCCCTTGATGGAACTGACCCAGGACTGGACTTTGACCGGCAGGCGGGCAATAATGCAAGACATGGAGAAGCTGGGGCGAATCGTGGTGAATGGCCTGGTCGCGGCAATGCTGCTGGTGGCCGGCATCCCTAACTGCGTCTGCGCCCACTGTTCTTACCAAGGCCAGTCCGCTCAATCAGCTGACCAGGGCTGCCGCTGCTGTGGCCGCACGGGCGCGACGGAAAGCCAAGGCTGCTGCTGCAAGCACAAGGCCACTTCCTCCGCATCCGCTCAGGGTTGCTCGTGCTCCGAACAAGAGCCGGCCACGCCAGCGCCGGCATCCGACAACGTTCAGGTGCAACCCCCGACTCTGCCCGCGACTTGCCATGAGCTGGCGGCCAGTCAACCGCCGCTCAACTTTTCGCGCTGGCTGCACGTCAACTCTTATCTCCTCTTACCTGCCGATCGGTTGATCGCCCTGCAACACTTCCTGCTGTGATATCCGCTGCGCTGGGTGTACGCGCTGCCGTTGCGCGCGTTATTCACGCAACCTTCCCTCATTCGAGGTGCGGATATCATGTCCGAGACCCACTCCACGCCGCCGGCTACTGGCTCCGGGCGCCGCTGGGCACACAACGCCTGGCAGGTGTTGAAGACCGTGCAAGCCAGGCTGCGCTTCTTCGTCATCCTTGCTCTCGTCGGCGGCACGCTGGCCAGCTGGGACTGGATCCGGGCGGTCTTCGAGCACTGGACCCGGCCCGATCCTGCCCAAACCCTGGCGAGTTCCGGGCTGGAGTTCTGGTGCCCCATGCACCCGACCATCGTGCGCGACGAGCCGGACAAGTGCCCCATCTGCGGCATGCCTCTCTCGAAACGCAAAAAGGGAGAAGGGGACAGCGGCGGGCCGCTGCCTCCGGGCATCGTCAGCCGCGTGCAGCTCACCCCGTATCGTGTCGCCCTGGCCGGCATCGAGACGGTGCCGGTTCACTATCGGCCACTCACCAAGACCATTCGCACGGTTGGTTTTGTCGAGTTCGATGAGTCCAGGCTGGCCCGGATCACAGCGCGTGTCACGGGCAAGAGCCGCATCGACAAGATGCACGTCGACATCACAGGGCAGACCATCCACGAGAACGATCCGCTGGTCGAGCTGTACAGCCCCGACCTGGTGGTCACCGTCGAGAATCTTCTCGATGCCCAGCGGGCGAACAATCCCGACCTGCTGCGCATGGCCCGCGAAAGGCTGAAGCTGTGGGGCATCGGCGACGACGAGGTCGCGGCCATCCTCAAGAGCGGCAAGCCCATCACGCATGTCACCTTGCGGGCGCCGGTCCGCAACGGTGCCCACTGGCACGTGCTCCGCAAGTACCAGGTGGAAGGAGATTACGTGGAGGAAGGGGCTCGTCTCTACGACCTGGCCGATCTCTCCATGGTGTGGATCGAGGCCCAGGTCTACGAGGATGAGCTGAGCTTCCTCAAGGAAGGCATGGAAGTGCAGGCAACAACGACCGCCTACCCGGAACTGGTTTTCCGCGGCAAGGTCTCGTTCATTCATCCACACCTCGACGCGGCCAGCCGCACCTTGAAGGTTCGCTTCAACATGGAGAACCCGAAGCACGAGCTGCGGCCGGGCATGTACGCCAACGTCGAGCTGTCGGTGCCGCTGTCGCGCGAAGGCACACTGACGCGGGTCTTGAATGAGGATTGGCGCAATCTGACCGCTGTTGACGTGTTAAGGCGCTGGCAAGATCCCGGTCTGCTCGGGGTCGAACCTCTCACACGGGCGGCCCTCGATCGACTGCTGCTCCAGCGTGATCTCGTCCTGGCCATTCCGGAGCGGGCTGTCATTGACACCGGCCGCAACAAGTTCGTCTACCGCCAGGCCGGGCCCGACGTCTACGAAGGAGTCGAGGTCGAGCTTGGCCCGCGCTGTGGCGGCTTCCATCCCGTGCTGCGCGGGCTCGACCCGGGCGACGTCGTGGCCGGCCACGGCTCGTTCCTGATCGACGCCGAGACGCGCTTGTCGGCCGGGGCTGCCTCCACCTACTTCGGCGCCAGCGGCGGGCCGCAAGACCAGGCAGGCGCCGCGGCCGCGCAAGCCCGTCCGTCCATGATCGAATCCGACGAGGCCAAGATCCAGAATGTCCTGGCCGAACTCAGCTCGGTGGATCGTCGCCTGGCCCGCGAACAGCGTCTCTGCCCGGTGCTGCGCAGCACCCGCCTGGGCTCGATGGGCAAGCCCTACAAGATCTTCATTCAGGGCGAAGCGGCATTCCTGTGCTGCGATGGCTGCCGCAAGAAAGCCCTGGAAGATCCGGCCCGGACTGCCCGCGCTCTCCAGGAGCTGCGCCAGGCTGCCAGGAAAAATCAACATCCCAACTGAACACTGTTTCCAACCCAGGAGGACTCGTCATGAAGACTCGAAACTTGCTCATGCTCGTCGCCTTGACGTTCATCATTGTCGTTGGCTGCGGCAAGCAATCCGAGCCGCCCGCCCAGCCTGCGTCCGGACTCGATCCCAAGGTGGAGGCCGAGCGCGCCAAGTTGCCCCCCGAGGAACGCAAGCTCGTCGATGCCCAGCACCTTTGCCCGGTTCACGACGAGCCGCTCGGCCACATGGGCGCCCCCTACAAGATAACCCTCGAAGGGGAGACGGTCTTCCTGTGCTGTGACGCCTGCGCGCCGGACGCCAAGGCTGATCCCAAGAAGATCGTCGCCAAGGTCAAGGAACTGCGGCAGAAGCACGACAACAAATAACCCGGTAATCGCGCCATGATCGAACAGGTTATCGAAGCCTCGATTCGCAATCGTTTCTTGGTGATGCTGCTGGCCGCCGGGCTGGCCGTCGCGGGCGTGTACGCCGTGCTGGACACGCCCGTCGACGCCATCCCCGACCTGTCCGAAAACCAGGTCATCGTTTTCACCGACTGGATGGGCCGCTCGCCTCAGGAAATCGAGGACCAGGTGACCTATCCGCTGTCGTTGAAGCTGCAGGGGCTGGCTGGCGTACGCGCGGTCCGCTCCACATCGGAGTTCAACTTCTCGATGATCACGCTGATCTTCGAGGACAAGGTTGATTTCTACTTTGCCCGCGAGCGCGTGCTCGAGCGGCTCACGCTCGCGTCGACATTCCTGCCCGAGGGGGTGGTGCCCTACCTGGCCCCGGATTCCACGGCCCTCGGGCAGATCTTCTGGTACACACTGGAGGGGGGCCGACTCGAGCCCGGCCAGCGCTGGGCTCTGCAACAGTACTATGTTGCCCCCGAGCTGAACTCGGTCCCTGGGGTGGCCGAGGTCGGCACGGTCGGTGGCCAGCCCAGGGAATACCAGATCGACGTCGACCCCAATTCCCTGCGCGCCTACGGCATCACCCTGGGCGAACTGTACGAAGCCGTGGCGCGTGGCAACTCCGCCGTAGGCGGCCGGGTCGTGCAGAAGAACAACGCCGAGTTCCTCATCCGCAGTCTGGGCTGGATCGAATCCACGCGCGACATCGAAAACCTGGTCATCCGCGAACGCCAAGGCACGCCCATCTACGTGAAGAATGTGGCCCGCGTGCAGATCGGCACGCAGTTCCGCCGCAGCGTCTTCGAGAAGAACGGCGACGACATGGTCGGCGGGGTCACCGTCATGCGCTATGGCGAGAACCCGCTCGCCGTCACCGAACGCATCAAGAAGAAGATCCAGGAGCTACAGCCCGGGCTGCCCGAAGGCGTGCACATCGTGCCCGCCTACGACCGCACCGGGCTCATCTACGGGGCCATCCATTCGCTCACCGAAGTGATGTGGCACGAGATGGTCATTGCCGCCTTCGCTATCCTGCTAATCCTGGTTCATGTGCGCAGCGTGTTCGTGATCTGCGTGACCTTGCCGCTCTCGGTGCTGTTCTCGTTTCTGATGATGTGGCTGCTGCGCCGGCTCGGCATCGTCGATATCCAGGCCAACATCATGTCGCTGGCCGGGATCACCATCTCGATCGGCATCCTGGTCGACCAGGCCATCGTCATGGTGGAGAACGCCACGCATCACCTGAAGGAGAGATTCGGCGATCAGCCGGTGACCGGAGACACACGTGAGATCGTCATCCGCGCTTGCCGCACGGTGGGGCGGCCCATCTTTTTCTCGGTGCTGATCATCCTGCTCTCGTTCATTCCGGTGTTCGCGATGAGCGGTCGCGAGGGCAAGCTGTTTCACCCGATGGCCTTCACCAAGAGCCTGGCCATGGTGGGCGTGGCCCTGATATCGGTGACGCTGGTGCCCGCACTGATCCCGACCTTCATCAAGGGCCGCATCCGCGGCGAGGAAGACAACTGGATCGTGCGCAGCTTCATCAGCATCTACCGGCCCCTGCTGACCTGGGCGATGCCGCGCTGGAACCTGACGATGTGGCTGTTCTCGGCCTTGCTGATCCTGGCGGCGGGCATGTTCCCGTTGCCCGCCCTGCTCGGCCTGGGCGCCTCGCACCACTACTGGGAAATCACCTACTTCGCCGTCTTGCTGCTGGTCATCACGCTGACCGTGTACTTCGTGCACGGAGTCCAGTGGCAGGCGCTGTCCTTCGTCAGCCTGATGGTGCTGGGGATGGTTGCCTACTACTTTCCGAAGATTGGCGCGGAGTTCATGCCGCCCCTGGAGGAGGGCACCCTCATGGACATGCCGATCACAGTGCCGCGCGCCAGCATCACCGAGGCGGTGGACGACATCAAGGCGCGCGACGCCATTCTGCGCGGCTTTCCCGAGGTGGCGTCTGTGATTGGCAAGGCGGGCCGCGCCGACACGCCCACCGACCCCGCCCCGCTCGACATGATCGAGACCTTTGTCAACTTCCGCCCCTACGAGCTATGGCCCAGGCGCGTGCTCCGTTTTCACGATGCCAGCCGGCAAAGCCGTCACGTGCTGAGTTCTCTCGAACAGCGAGGCTACGTGACACCGGCCAAGGGGGACGAGCGCGATGGGCTCATCAACGATGCGACCATGCTGGCCCTTACGCAGTACGACGACAGCCAGCGCACGCTGGCCGCGCGGCGCTACCAGGAGTTCGAGCAATCACTCCGAGTCACGTTGACGCGTTTCGTCATCGAGGAATCGATTCGCCGCTTCGACGCCGCCGGGCTGCTCCACCCCGAGGATCCTGAGAGGTTGAGCGCGGAAGTGGATGTGCTCATTGCCGAGTTCGCGCCACGTTTTGGCAAGTGGCTGGCGCGGCAGCCTGCTCTCGAAGACGTTTCCAGGCTCACGCAGGAAACGGCCCGACATCTGGCCACCCTGCGGGCCCTGCGCAAGCAAGATGACTCCACCGGCCAATGGGTCATGGTCGACCCGGCCGACGCCCTCGAACTCCACGAATCACCGCTGGTGATGTCGAAATCCCAGCTGGGCAGGCTACTGGGCATCGAGCCTCCCACGTTTGCCCGCGCCGTCCTCGAAGCGGTCATGGCAAGACGACTCGAGCTGTGGCGGGCCGAGGTCAACGAGCGCATCAACTGGGAACTCTACGATCGCGGGCTGGAAGCTTATACCTGGGCGGCCATGGAGGAGCTGGGCCGGGCGGGCCGCGAGCGCGGCCTTGTGCCCGGCACACAGGAAGGCCAACGCTTTCGCGGATTCCTGGCCGCAACTGCCGCGGCGCGGCAAGGTGAGCCATTCGACCAGTCCAGGCTGGCGCCATTTGTCGAGCTGCGCGGCGAACTGGAAAAACACATGAAGGGCCGCTCGCTCGCTCTCTTCCCCAACGTGCTGCTCACCCGGCGACAGCCTGGCACCAAGGGTGATCTCATTCAGGAGATGGACACCGTCTTGCAGGTGCCGGGCTGGAAGAACATCTGGACCAAGCCGATCATCAACCGCGTGGACATGCTCGCCACCGGCGTGCGCACCCAGATCGGCGTCAAGGTATTCGGACCTGACCTGGCGACGATTGCCCGGGTCAGCAAACTGGTGGAAGAGGCAGTCAAGAACGTGAAGGGCGCCCGCGACGTCATCGCCGAGCCGGTCATGGGCAAGGGTTACCTGGAAATCGACATCGACCGCGAACGCGCTGCCCGCTACGGTGTCCGCGTCGGCGACATTCAAGAGACCATTGAGGTGGCGCTGGGCGGCCGCACCATCACCCAGACGGTCGAGGGCCGCAACCGCTTCCCGGTCCGCATTCGCTACGCACGATCCGAGCGCAACGACGAGGAGACGGTGCGCCGACTGCTCGTCAGCCGCCCGGTCAGCGACATGGGCATGAATCGAGGCAGCGGCATGACCGACCCGCCGCCCGCCAACGTGATGCCCCCCGCGCCGCCAGGCAAGGGGATGGCGGCCCCGCACACGGTCTTTCCCGGGCATTCCGCGAATGCGAACTTGCCTGCACAGGTGCCGCTGGCCGAGGTTGCCGACGTTCGCATCGTCGAAGGCCCCAAGATGATCCGCAGCGAGAACGGCCGCCTGGTCAACTATGTCACGCTCAACGTGCGCGACCGCGACGTGGTCGGCTTCGTGGATGAGGCCCAGCGCGTGGTCACCGAAAAAGTCTCGTTGCCGGCCGGCGTGCACGTGCAATGGTCGGGAGAGTTCGAGCACCAGGTGCGGGCCGCTCGCACGCTCGGTATCGTCTTCCCGGCTGTCGTCGTGCTCATCTTCCTGATCCTCTACCTGACCTACAACGATCTGGCCGACGCCGTCTTGATGTGGGCCGCCATCCCCGAGGCCCTCGCCGGCGGCGTCTTCTTCCAGTTCTTCTTCCCCAAGATTCTGTCGTTCCTTCAAGGAAATGGCTGGGACGCCCCGCCCGTCGATTTCAGCGTGGCCATCTGGGTGGGCTACATCGCCGCCTTCGGCATGGCCACTGAGACCGGCATCATCATGCTCGTCTATCTGCGCGAGGCCATCGACAAGCGCGGCGGGCTGGAGAACATCAAGTCGTTCGACGAACTGAGAGAAGCCGTGATCGAAGGGGCCGTGCACCGCCTGCGGCCGAAGCTGCTCACCGAAGGGACGGCGATCCTGGCCATCGCGCCGATGCTGTTCGCGTCCGGGCCGGGGAGCGAAATCCTGTCGGCCATGGCCCTGCCTGTGCTGGGCGGCCTGCTCATCGCGGATGAAGTGGTCGACGTCTTTCTGCCCGTGCGCTTCTACTGGATCCGTCGCGAACGCTGGTTGAAGTTGCAGGAAGGCAAGGCTGCTTTGCCCGCCGAGTCCGCGGATCAGATGAGCCTGGAAGGTAACGGATTGCTGGCTCCCGTGAATGCAAACGTCCGCTGAGCCACGACAACGACTGTGTTCATTTTGATTGTTCAAATGAGAGGAGAATCCATGCGAGCCCTCATGACGATCGTTCCTGCCATCTTGCTGGGGCTGCTGGCACTTGCCAGCCATGCTCAACAGCGTGGTCCTTCAGATCCGCGGGCCCAATCCTGGTATCGCTACGTGAAAGGACAATCGCTCCCGTGGGACCATCCGAAGTACAAGGGCTACGACGAAGCGCCGCGGGATTCGGCAGCTCCTGATGCGGTGACGCGCACGCCGCAGAAATACACGCTCTCCAAGGCAGCCCTTCCTGAAAACCACGCCGCCGATGATCCCAATGCAGCCCTCATCGTGGCGCACGTCCCCGAGGATGCCGTGATCTGGTTCGATGGCGCACCGACCCGGCAGCAAGGAACGGTACGCGTGTTCCAGTCCGAGGCGTTGAAGCCCGACCATGAGTACAACTACAAAGTGCGCGTGGTCTGGTACGAAGATGGCCGCTGGGTCAATCAAATGGCCGTGCTGCCCGTCAAGGCTGGAGGCATCCAGTGCCTGGACGTGATTCCCCATGACGCCGAAACCGTCGAGAAGGAAGTGAAGGCGAGCCTGGCCAAGTTGGCTCCTGAAGACCGCAAGCAGGCCGAAGGGCAGCGTTTCTGTGCTGTGCAGCAAGGCATTCGACTCGGTGCCATGGGCGTGCCCGTGAAGGTGACGGTCAAGGGACAGCCTGTGTTCCTGTGCTGCGCCGCCTGCGAAGGCTCCGCCAAGAAGAACCCCGATCAAACTCTGGAAGCGGTCAAGAAGCTGAAGGCCAAGTAAGTCCTGACAGATGGGTTGGCAGCCAGCCATTGCCCCTGGCTGCCTCCCCAGCTGGCCGGAATCGCCCAGCGAGGACCAATTCCGCACACGTGCCCCTTCCTGATTCACTACGGACATGTCGCGGCGCGCCAGTGAGAAATCCGGCGCGCGATTTGCACCTTCTCGTATCCACCATGCACAGCAAGACTCCACGAATCCTGATACGCCTGTTGAAGACAGCCGGAGTGGTTGTGCTGGCGATCGTCCTCGTCATCGGCTTGATGCATGCCCTTCATCGCCCTGAAGGCGTGACCAAGTCGGGGGAATGGACATGCTCAATGCACCCGTCCGTGCGGCAGAGCGGTCCCGGCCAGTGCCCCTTCTGTGGCATGGACCTGGAGCCGGTGCGCGAGATCAGCAAGGAGCAGGCCCGCATCGAGACCGAGCCCGTCGCGAATCTCGAGCTGGTCAAGGAGATCCGCACGGTCGGCAAGATCGACTACAACGAAGCGCGCGTCGCTCATATTGCAGCCCGTATCGCCGGGCGCGTCGACCGTCTTTACGCCGACTTCACTGGCATTGACGTCAGGAAGGAAGACCACCTAGCCCAGATCTACAGCCCGGACCTGTTCGTGGCCCAGGAAGAGCTGATCGCAGCGGCAGATTCGTACGAGCGAACCGGGCGACCGGAGGAGAAACGACTTCTCGAGGCGGCACGCACCAAACTGAAACTCTGGGGCATGTTGCCACGCCAGATCCGGGACATCGAGTCCGCGCGAAAGGTGCAGACGCACCTCACCATCTACGCTCCCATCGGCGGCACGATCATCGAAAAGTCGATCCGCGAAGGTCAGTACGTCAAGGAAGGCGACATGCTTTACCGCATTGCCAACCTCGATCCACTCTGGCTCTATCTCGAGATCTACGAGTACGACATCGCCTGGGTCCGCTACGGTCAGCCGGTGGAAGTGAGCGTCGAGGCTTATCCGGGCCAGACCTTCCCAGGCATGGTGATGTTCATCGATCCGTTTCTCGACGACAAGACGCGCGCCGTGCGCGTGCGCGTCAATCTGCCGAACCCCGAGAAGAAGCTGAAGCCGAACATGTACGCGAAGGCCACCCTCAAG
>JBFWSD010000103.1:0-10845 GCA_050248575.1 Gemmataceae bacterium | reverse complement strand
TGTTCGCGCCGGACGACCAGGGCGGCGCGCCGCGGCTCGCCGTGGCCCGTCTGGACGAGAACAATGTTTCGCGTACGCACGTGGTCATCGAACCGGCGGGCGAACACCAGGTGCGCGTGACCAACAAGAGCGGCACGCAACCGGTGGGGCTGGGGGACGGCACGCAGCTGCCGGCCAAGGGGACGCGCGAGCTGCCCGTGCCGCTGGTACTGACGCTGGGCAAGAAGACGGTGCGCATCCAGGGGCCGGACCCGGAGGACACGGGGGGCTCCGGAGAGATGCTCAGCCTGGATGTGTCCTTGCCGCCCGGCGCACTCATGACGCGCCGCGAGCTGAAGGCCTTGCCCGCCGCGGGCGACGTGAGCATCGAATCGGTCGTGGAATGGTTCCAGGCGACGCTGTCGGTATTGCAGTCGGCGGCCAGCTCGTCGGATTTCTTTGAACGGGCGGCCCGGGCCGTCGTCGACCTGGTCGGCCTCGATTGCGGCATGGTCATGATCCTGGAACAGGGCGACTGGACCCGGAAAGCGCTGGAGCGCGCGCCGCGCTTGCTCCGCGAGCCCGAGCCGCAGCCCAGCAAGCAGATCCTGACGCGGGTGCAACACGAGAAACGCACGTTCTGGCAGGTGCCGCAAACCAACGACCCCAAGGCTAGCCTGGCCGAGATCCAGGCCCTGGTGGCTGCACCGATCCTGGCGAGCGATGGCAACGTCATCGGCATCCTGTACGGCGATCGCAGCCGGGAGACGGCCTACACGAAGCCGGTCTCGCGCGTCGATGCGATGCTGGTGGAGTTGCTGGCCAGCGGCGTGGCGGCCGGGCTGGCCCGCCTGGCCCAGGAGGAAGCGGCCCTCAGTGCCCGCGTCCTCTTCGAGCAGTTCTTCACGCCGGAGCTGTCGTATCAGCTCTCGGTCAATCCCGACTTGCTCAAGGTGCGCGACGCCTGCATCACGGTGATGTTCTGCGACATTCGCCAGTTCAGCCGCATCAGCGACACGCTCGGGCCCAGCAATACGGTGCAGTGGCTCAACGACGTGATGACGGAACTGTCGGAATGCGTGAGCGACAACGGCGGCGTGCTGGTGAACTACATCGGCGACGAGCTGATGTGCATGTGGGGCGCACCGGTGGAGCAAGAGGACCAGGCCGCCCGCGCCTGCCGGGCAGCCCTCGACATGGTCGGCCTGCTCGACAAGCTCAACGAACGCTGGCAGCCCACCTTGAAGCAGACCTTCGACTTCGGCGTCGGCATCAATACGGGCATGGCCAGCGTGGGCAACACCGGCTCGCAGCGCAAGTTCATCTATGGCCCGCTCGGCTCGACGGTGAACCTGGCCAGCCGCGTTCAGGGCGCGAACAAGTATTTCAAGACGCGCATCCTGATCACTTCCAAGTCGCGCGAGCGGCTCGAGCCCGATGTGCCCAGCCGCCGCCTGGGGCAGGTTCGCGTCGTCAACATGGGCGAGCCGGTCGAGCTGTACGAGCTGTTTCCGCCGGACAAGCCCAACTGGCCCGAGATCCGCAAGAAGTACGAGCAGGCCCTGGGCGAGTTCGAGAAGAACAACCACCGGGCGGCCGCCAGCATTCTGGCCAATCTGGTGACCGAGCATCCCGACGATGGGCCCGCCCTCGTGCTCCTGTCGCGCACCGTGTCGGCACTGGTCGAGGAAAAGACCGATCATGTGTGGGACCTGCCCGGCAAGTAAGTGGCCATCCGGAATCACCAAGCAGCCCGGCTTCTTGGATCCTCGGGAGCGAGGAAAACCCAGAAGCCGGGCTCTTCTCCCGCTCGGGCAGCCTCTAAGAGTAAAGCGAATCTTAACTCTTCTTCCGCTCGTTTGGGCTTCTGCTTGACGACGACATGGCCTAGACTCTCCACAGGTGCTGCCTGAGGGAGGGACGCGCGATGTCGACACGCCGGATCAGCCGTCGTCAGCTACTGCAAACGGGCAGCATCGGCATGCTCGGGCTGAGCTTGCCCCAACTGCTGCGGGCTTCCAACGCCAACATCGCTGCCAGACCGGGCAAGTCCATCAAGTCGTGTATCTTCCTCGTGCAATACGGCGGCGCCAGCCATATCGACAGCTGGGACATGAAGCCCGACGCTCCCGCGGAGATTCGCGGGCCCTTCAAGCCGATTGCCACGCGTGTGCCGGGGATGCGCATCGGTGAGCATCAGCCCCGCCTGGCCCGGCTGGCCGATCGCTTCTGCCTGGTCCGTTCGATGACGCACGGCAATGGCAATCACGACGGCGGCATGCACGTGTGCATGACGGGCCACTCGAGCCCGAAGGAGAACACGCCTTACTACGGTTCGGTGATGGCGCGGCTGCGGCCCGCCACGCGCAATATCCCGTCGTACGTGTGGATCCAGAACCTGGCGGGCGACGTGAAACCGCGTTATCTCACCGGCGGCTTTCTGGGGGCTGCTTACAGCCCGCTGCGCGTCGGCCAGGACCTCGACAATCCGTCGCATCCCGACTTCCGGCTGAAGGCGTTCGATCCGCCCGCGGATGTGTCGCCGGCACGTTTGCAGGACCGAAGCCAGTTGCTGGGCAGGCTCGAGCCCGCGGGCAGCCCGCTCTTGCAGTCGGCTTCTGCCGATAACCTGCGCCGCTTCCAGGAGCGGGCCGTCGAGCTGGTGACCGGCCCGGATGCGCGTCGCGCCTTCGATCTCGATCGTGAGCCGCCCAGCGTGCGCGATCGCTACGGCCGCCATCCGCTCGGGCAGAACGTGTTGCTGGCCCGGCGCCTCATCGAGGCGGGCGTCCGCCTGGTCAGCGTCACCGCCTGGTGCGGGCTGCCCCCCGGCGAGAAATTCCGCAACGTGCAGACCTGGGACATGCACGGCAACGGCGCCGGCCTGGGTGGTATCTTCAGTAATGGCGCATTCGGGCTGGGCTGGGCGTTGCCGCGCGTGGACGAGGCGCTTTCCGCCCTGCTGGAAGATCTGGAGGAGCGCGGGCTGCTCGACACCACGCTCGTGGTGATGGTGGGTGAGTTTGGCCGCAGCCCGAAGATCACCAAGGAAGGGCGCGACCACTGGCCCGCCTGCTACACGGCCCTGCTGGCCGGCGCCGGCATTCGGGGCGGGTCCGTCTACGGCTCTTCAGATGCCAACGGCGGCTATGTCCGCGAGAACCCTGTCTCACCGGAAGATTTTGGGGCCAGCCTGTTCCATGCCCTTGATGTGCCTCCCGAAACCAGGCTAGGCGCCGACGGCTTCACTCACCCTGCCAGCACGGGCACGCCCATCGCCGGACTGTTTGGTTGATGCGGCTTTCGGTAGCCCGCCGGGTGTCACTCGTCGACTTCATCATCCAGGTTGAAGATGTCGTCCTTGTCCATGCCGATGGTCACGCGGATGGACTCGACGAGGTCGCGGTGCTTGGTACGCAGGTCCTGGATGCGGGTATTGAGCGCACGGAGGTCGCCGCGCAGGTTCTGCGTTTGCTTTTTCATCTCGTCGATATTCGAGCGCAGCTCGGCGAACTGCCGGCGCAGATCGGCGGGCAGGTTCTTGTCGCTGGCAATGACATCGAGCTTGACGTCGCGCAAGATGCGCGTCTCGGCCTGGCGAATCTTGGTCCACAGAGACCTGGCGTCGGTCAGGATTTCGCCCGGGTCTTCCTTGTTGCGGATGGCGAAGAACACCTCGGCCATCACCCGGCTCAACGAGGCACTGTACATCTCCCCGATGGCTGCCGTACGGATGAAGGACATATCGAAGTGATAGCGGGCCGCCGCGCGGGCCGCGTCGTCGGTGCTCTGCTTGTCGAGCTTGTCGAGGGCCGCACGCAGATCTGTCAGCGGAATGCAGAACGAGATGCGTTCCTCTTGACTGGCCTTCAGGGTGACCACGCCGACAACCTGGCCCATGTTGTCGAAGACCGGCCCGCCCGAGTTGCCCGGATTGACCGATAGATCAAGTTGATAGAACTTGAGGTCCTTCAAGGTCTTCTCGGTGCTCATCACTCCCTTGCTGACGGCATTGTTGAGATTGTCTTTGGGACCGAGCCCGGGGTTGCCAATGGTGCTCACGTCGCGCCCGGGGCGGAACTCGTACGACTCGGCGATCCACAACGGCTCGATCTTGGAGTCGATCTTGAGAAATGCCAGGTCGCGCCGGGAGTCGTAATAGAGCAACGTCGGCTCGTAGATGGTGTGGCTGGTACTGCCCGACGACGGGAAGGTGATCGAGAAGTGCTTCACGGGATACAGCCCGAGCACGTGGGCGTTGGTGGCCACCACGCCGGGCCGGACCATGAAACCCGTGCCGAATGCCTTCTCCGATTTGATGAAGCAGACCGACCGGGCCGAGGCGGCATAGATCTCCTCGGTGTTCATCGGCTTGAGCACGCGCTTGGGCTCTTCCTTGACCACCTGCACCTGCTTGGCTTCTGGCCACAGCGTGATGATGGCGAACAGGGCGACCAGGGCACAAATACCGTAGCCGATGCCCACGCGCCGCCAGGCCAGGGCGTCGGTGGGGAAGAGAACCAGCCGATCGGCCTGCATCTGTTCGCGATGGACGTCGAGGCGGCCCCGCGCTTCGCGGGCGGCGGCGTGCTCGAGTTCGGCCCCCGCGGGCGGTACCTCGTCCGCCAGCGCAGGCTCGGCCAGCTCTTGCAAGAGCTGCTTGCGCTCGGTTACCAGCTTCTGCGTTTCCGCCTTGCGGGCCGTCACGTCGTGGGCACGCTCTCCCAGCGCGCGAATCTGCTCGCGCAAACCGGCGTCGCCTTGCTGCGCGTCGTACATCTTCTGGCCCAGCGCCAGCTGTGACTCGCCGGCCTGCCGGCGAATCCCGCGCCCCTGGACCACATTGCGGCCATAACGCAAGGGGCGGATCGTTTGCACGCCCGTGGCGCGAGCGATCTCCTGCGATTCCACGAGAGCCCGTTTCCAGCGCGGCGCGGCAGGCTCTGCTGGCGGCGCCGCCGCGGCATTGCCCGCCACGAACAAGCCCTGCACCTGCTGCGCCGGGCAGGCGCGCGACATCCCCTTGGTCCACACCTGATCTTCGGGCTGCAACTGACCGGAAGCGGCCAGCTGCTGCAGCTGTTGCCACGAAACCGGACCCTGGCGCTTGCCGCCCGTCGTGTAGAGCCAGCCCGGATCGGTGGGAACCGCCGGCGGGCTCGACGCCATCGGGGGCGGAGCCGGCAGGGCAGGGGCTGTCGTCACGGCTTGCGAACTGTCCCCCTGAGGTATGGTGATCGGACCCTTGCAGCCCGGGCAAGTAACCTTCGCTCCCGCTTTGTCCGCGGGGGCTTGCAGCACCTTCTGGCAGCCGGGACAGGCGAACTTGATCATGGGCGTCTCCTCATGAGGAAGATGACACGTTTGAGTCTAGCTCGCGATCTTTGGGAGCGTCAAGCGCCGACTTGTGCCCTTGGTTTTCGACTTCAACGTCGAAGCTCACGAAGACCGGGCCGATTCGAACTCGGCAGACTCCGTTGCCCGCGAACGACTCAGCAATGTCATTCGTGTCGATTCGTGGTCCCACGGACAGACAAGCCTGACACGTACTCTTCCCCGGCCCGGCGTAGCATTATGGGAAACTGGCCCGCTGCGCAGTGGCGGGTGCAATGGCTAAGAGCAGACAGAAATCGGCCATCATTGCGCAGGCGGGGATGCTTCGGGCCGGCATCCGATAACCCAAGGCACCTGCAAGATCTCGTCATTGAGGCAAAAACATGCTGGAGGTGAGTGCCGTTGCGGGGCGCTGCCGGATCTGTGTCAGCAACAAAAGTCGTATGGGAATCAGCAGTTACGGCATGAGCACGCGGACCACGGCCTGGGGGCTTGCACACTCGCAGTTCGGCGAGTTTCGCCTTAAATCGTCAAGCTGCAATGACCTGAGGCGATTGGCACAACAGGCTTCCTGTGCAAGAGAAGTGTGCAAGGTGCCCGTTCACGGACAGACAAGCCTGACACGTACTTTTCCCCGGCCCGGCGCATCATTATGGGAAATTAGCCCGCTGCGCTTCGCGACGGGAGGTGTCGAATGATCGGTCAACCAGTGTCGCTCCGTGTCGCAACCAGATGCGAAACTCGTTTGGCCACTGTGACTTGAGGCGTTTGTTTGCGCACTTTGCGCACTTTGGGGACGGTGCTTTGACGCAAAGCAAAATCCTGCAATGGCTAAGAGCAAACGGAAATAGGCCTCCATTGCGCAAAACGGGGATGCTTTCCACACGCTCCATGCTCGACGAGACGAAAAAGCAGGGTCGCAACGGGCTCGATGTCCCCGCTCACGAAGGAGAACCGATGCGCTACTTTCATGCTGCCGCTTTCTTCATCGCTGGGCAAGAACGCGAAAGAGGGCAACGAAGGACTCGGAAATGACATTCGTGACATTCGTGTCGATTCGTGGTTGATTGGTCTTCGAGGCGGCAGGCGTGATACAATCCGTGGTGTAACGCCCTGGCGTTCTTGGTATTACCATGAAAACATCCCTCTGCCCCGATGCCAAGGAGTTGCAGGAATTCGTCCTGGGCAACCTGGCCAGGGGGCCGTTTGCTCGGGTGGCCGACCACGTGGCGACCTGCGTGGATTGCGATACGGCCCTGCGGCGACTCGACGACGAGCGCGACACACTCACGCGCGGGCTGTGCGGGCTGCCCGGCGAGCTCAAAGCCGAGCTGCCGGAAATCCCCGAAAAGCTGATTGCCAGCGTACGCTCGTTTCGCTTGCGCGGCGCGCCGCCGTCGCGGCCCCGCCTGACCCGGATCGGCAAGTTCGAGTTGCTCGAAGAGCTCGGCGTCGGCTCGTTCGGGCAGGTCTTCCGCGCCCGCGATACCGAATTGCAGCGCACGGTGGCCATCAAGGTCCATCGCGCCGGCAAGCTGGCCACCCAGGACGAGATCGATCGCTTCCTGCGCGAAGCGCGCAGTGCGGCCCAGCTCAAGCATCCCGGCATCGTGGCCCTGTACGATTCGGGCCAGACCGAAGACGGTATGACTTATCTCGTCGAAGAGTTCGTGCAAGGCACGACTCTCGCCGAACGCCTGAGCGCGGGCGAGATCGGCTTCCGCGATTCGGCCGAACTGGTGGCGCGGCTGGGCGAGGCCCTCGCCTACGCCCATCGTCAAGGCGTCGTCCATCGCGACATCAAACCTTCCAACGTGATGGTCGACCTGGAGGGCAAACCGCACCTCATGGATTTCGGGCTCGCCAAGCGCGAGACGGAAGACGTGGCCCTCACGCCGGACGGGCAGCTGCTGGGCACGCCGGCCTACATGTCGCCGGAACAGGCCCGCGGCGACGTGCATGCCGTCGATGCGCGCAGCGATATCTACGGCCTGGGCGTGGTGCTCTACGAACTGCTCACGGGCGAGCGGCCCTTCCGGGGCAACCGCCGCATGCTGCTCATGCAGGTCCTCAACGACGAACCGCGTGCGCCCAGGCGTTTCAACGACAAGATCCCGCGCGACCTGGAAACGATTTCCCTGAAGGCGATGAACAAGAACCCGACGCGGCGCTACACGACAGCGAGCGAGCTGGCTGCCGATCTGCGGCGTTACCTGGCGGGCGAGCCGATCCTGGCCCGCCCGATCGGTCGCGGCGAGAAGCTGTGGCGCTGGTGTCGCCGCAATCCGCTGCCCGCCAGCCTGCTGGTGGCAGTCACGCTCGGCGCCATCGTCGGCCTGTGGCATCTGTCGCAGCTCTCGGAACATCTGGTGCAGTCGGCGGCGCTCGAGAGTGCGGCCCAGCATGCCGAGATGCTCGAGGCCATCAATCGCCTCTACAGCAAGAACGTCGTCAATCGCGTGACGGCGCAGGGCATTCCGGCAACGCACGACTACATTGATCGGCCCGGCACGGTGCCGCTGCCCGCGACGCTCACGATCGATCTCGGCAAGCACATCAGCGAAACAAGCGAGCTGGGCATGCAGGTGCGGCTGTACAGCGATTATCCGTTTCGTTCGCGCCAGGACGGCGGGCCGCGCGACGACTTCGAACGCAACGCACTGGCCGCGCTGCGGGCCGCTCCAAACGCCCCCTACTATCGCTTCGAGGAATACCAGGGGCTGCCCGTGCTGCGTTACGCGACGGCCCGCCGCATGGGGCCAACGTGTGTGGACTGCCACAATCGCCACGAACACAGCACCAAGAAAGACTGGCAAGTGGGGGATGTGCGTGGCGTGCTCGAGATCATCCGGCCGCTGGACCGGGATGTGGCCCGCGCCAGCGACGGTCTGCGCGGCTCCTTTGTGCTGATGGCTGGAATCTCGGTGTCGCTGTTGCTCGTCTGCGGCGTGGTGCTGATCTACAGCAATCGCCAGCGACTGCGGACCGAAGCGAGCCGCGAAGAATGATCAGGAGTCGGTGACCGCGCCGGTGCGGTCCCAGCAGCTTATACTCGTGTAACGTGCGGCCGTTCCTGGTATTAGTGGCATCAAGATACTTGACCTCACGGAGTATTCCCATGAGGAAGCTGGCCCTTGTCCTGTTGCTGGCAGTTTCAGGCCCGGTGCGCGCGGACGATACTTCGCCTGCCGCGAAAGACGTACGGGCCACCCTCGAAAAGAGTCTCGCCTTTGTCGACAAGGCCAGCACTGCCTGGGTCAAGGAACGCAAGTGTGTGAGCTGCCACCATGTCACCTTCCAGCTCTGGGGCCAGCGGCTGGCTGCCCAGCAAGGCTTCGCCAGCGAGCGCAAGGCACTCGACGAACGCCAGGCCTGGACCGTCGATTTCGTCCTGAATTCGCGCGACAAGCAAGGGCAGCCCAATGGCCATGGCGTCGACACGGTGGTGCAGTTGCTTCTCGGCCGCGCTGCCGACTATGGCGACGAAAAGACGAAGGCGAAGACGGACCGCCTCGTCGACTTGCTCATCAAGCTGCAAAACCAGGATGGCTCGTGGAGCGCCGGGGGGCAGCTCCCCGATCAGCAGCGGCCGAAGCCGGAAACGCAAGCGGTCACCACCATGTGGGCCGTCTTGGCCCTGGGTTCGCTCGAACCGACGGACGAACACCGCGCGAGCCTGGCCCGGGCCGTGCGCTGGCTCCGATCTTCCAGCGGCAGCACCACGGAGTGGCTGGCCCTTCGAATTCTTTACGAGCAACGCTTCGGTTCGAAGGAAGAAGCTGCAGTTCTGTTGGAGCAATTGAAGGACCAGCAGAATCCCGATGGCGGCTGGGGCTGGCACAAGGGGCGACCCAGCGATGCGCTGGCCACGGGCATCACGCTCTTTGTCCTGGCCCGCTGGCAGCAAGCCGACAATGCGAAAGCCCGCGCGCGCAGCTTTCTGGTGAACACACAGCAAGCGGACGGCTCGTGGCAGGTTCCCACGACCAAGCAAAAAACCAAGGATCTGTCGATCGTGCGCTTCTGGGGCACAGCCTGGGCGACCATCGGCTTGCTGGCAACGATGAGCTAAGCTCTTTATTGCCAGGTAGATCCAGTAGCCAGCGCAGATTTGTTACACAGTGGATTGACCGGAGAATAATTTTCACTATCAATAAAGGCAGCCTGCCTTCAGACTCGAAATCACGCGTGATCGTCGACCACAGTCACTCTACCCATGGGAGTCCAACATGAGGAGCAAGCTCAAGATCGCGGCCCTGATCGTACTCATGCTCGGGATCGGTGTGCTCACAGGCGCCGAGGCCACCAAGATCCTCTATCCGAACATGACTCCCGAGAAGGGCACCTTCGATAAGCCCGAAGGGGATCTGGGCAGCAAGCCGAAGACCCCGTGGAGCGCCACGACCGTCGCCGCCGGCGTGGATGGCAAGCCATTGCCCGGCAAGGTTGTCACCGTGGTCGGCGAGATCATCGATATTTCCTGCTACCTCCAGGTAGGCAAGCACGGCGGCAAACACCGCGATTGCGGGCAGAAATGCCTGAAGAACGGCCAGCCCATCGGCCTGCTCACCAAGGACGGCGAAGTCTACCTGCTCATGGACGAAGAGCACGACCCGCGCCGCGACGGCATGACCGACTTCCGCAAGGCCGCCATCGACAACATGGCCTACGTGATGGAAGTCTCCGGGACCTATTCCGAGGTTGCCGGGCAGAAAGCAATCTATGTCCGCGGTTACCTGAAGAAGTAATGCCTGCACTCACAGGCCCTGGCTGAGGCCGGGGCTTGTTGGCCCGCCCGCGAAATTCGCGTTCGCGATCCCCACCTGAGGGATCGCTCACATTCATGGTTGCTCGTTGGGGAAGGGGGCAGCGCCATGTCGCGCTACCGGTTCGTCTTGATCCTGGCCTCGGTCATTGGCATCGGCGGATTCGCCTATCACCTCGTGGGCGCTGCGTCACAGGCAGCCGGCGAGGAGCTGTTCCCCAAGGACGGGCCACGCATTCCGAAGGGCATGGTGCCGATCATCTGGCCCGATGAAAACGAGTATTCTCCTGAGAAAGCCGAACTCGGCTACCTCCTCTTCTTCGACAAGAGGCTGTCTTCCGACAACACCGTCTCCTGTGCCAGCTGCCATTCGCCGAAACAAGGGTTCTCCAACGGCGACACGGTGGCCACCGGCATCCGCGGGCTGAAAGGGGGCCGCAATTCCCCCACCGTCATCAATCGCGCCTATTCGGGCGCACAGTTCTGGGATGGCCGCGCCGCCAATCTCGAAGAGCAGGCGCTCGGCCCGATCCAGAACCCCATCGAGATGGACAACTCGCTCGATAACGTCGCCAAGACGCTCAATTCCATCCCGGGCTACCGCGACCGCTTCAAGAAGGCGTTTGGCAAGGACAAGATCGAGATCGAAGACGTGGGCAAGGCCATCGCCACCTTCGAACGCACCGTCCTCTCCGGCAATTCGCCCTACGACCGCTACAAGGGCGGCGACGAGAACGCCCTCAACCCCGCCCAGAAGGCAGGCATGA
>JBFWSD010000102.1:0-10871 GCA_050248575.1 Gemmataceae bacterium | reverse complement strand
ACGGCGGCCACGGCCAGGCAGCGCGCGGGGACGGCGGCCGTACGTTCGTCGAGCTCGGTGCGGTAGCCCTCGCCCAGTCTTGACTGGATCGTGGAGAAGACGGCGGTGGCGTCGTCGCTCGAGGCCAGGGTCAGCTCGCAGTGGTCGCTCTTGAACTGGCGGCCCGAGAGGAAGTCGATGTACAGCTCGTTGGATTTCAGCCCGAGCCGGACGCCGGTAACCCGGGCCAGCGGAATCAGCGTGCTCGGGCAATCGAGAATGACCTCGGGAATGAACTCGTGCATTTCCGCCGACTCGGGCAAGTCGCGCACCGGCACCGTGGCCACGTGCAGACGATCCGTGTCCAGCACCAGGCAGTTGTTCTTCGACACGCGCGAGTTGGACCACGTCTGGATCATACCGGTTAGTCTATGCGAGTCGGGCACTCCGGCGCGCACCTCCAGCGCCGTTGCTGAAGTAAAGGTCGGAAACGCAGACTTGGCAAGCGGAAAACGTCCCCACCTGTTTCGGCGGACAAGGGTCTCCTGAAGCAGGTAGAGCCGCGCGGCAGTGCGGAATCACCGCGACCACCGGGCTCAGCTTCCTTGCTGCAACCTGGGCTGCGCCTTGTCGTACTCTTCCTGGCTCACCTTCTTCACCTCGTGCAGGAAGATGTAGCCCCCCTTCTTGTTGCCAATGACGATGTCGGGCAGCTTGTCGCCGTTGAGATCGCCCACGCTGAATTGCGTGCCCACGCCGGAATCGTCGTCGATCTGGTAGGGAATGAAGTGGGCCCCCTTGGCATTGGTGCGGACCAGCTTGAACCAGTAGAGAACCGCAGGCTTCTCGGGCTCGACATCTCCCTTGGGCCCGTGCGCCCAGTAGCGCTTGCCGGTGACGATGTCCTTGAGGCCGTCGCCGTCGATGTCCACCAGTTCCACCGCGTGCAACTGCGAGAAGCGCAACCCGTACGGGCTATCGCTCGGCTTGTCACCCAGGATCAGGTTCTTCTGAAAAGTGGTCTTGCCGCCATCCTTCACCTGCTTGAACCAGGCCAGGCCGTAGCCGTGTGCCTGCAGGCTGGTGACGATGTCGTTGAGACCGTCGCCATCGACATCGTAAACGTGCATGTGGGCGCCGTTGCCGAAGCCGGCGGCATGCTTGGTCCAGGGGGACTTGTCGGTCTGTTCCCACCAGGCATTGCCGAGCAGGAAGTCGGGCTTGCCGTCGCCGGTCACGTCGCCGAAGCCCAGCCCGTGCGTGTACTGCCCGTACTTTTCTTTCTCGGAGATCGGCGTGAACTTCCACTGCTTGGTGGGATCCTTGGGATCGGGGTTGGCGTAGCCGAGGATGCCGCCCGTGTGGAAGATCAGCTCGGGCTTGCCGTCGCCAGTGATGTCGCCGAAGCCGGGCGACTCGTTGTCCACCTTGGGATAGGCAACGTGCTTCTTCCAGGCCGTGCCCTTGTTCTGCGGATTCTCGTACCAGAAGACTTCCTTGCCCGGCCAGATGTTGACAAGGATATCGGGGAACTTGTCGTTATTCACGTCGTACACGAAGGTGATGAAGTTGTTGGAATACTTGGTCGGATCGAAGACTTCCGGCTTGTAGATCTCGTGTCTGGTCTTGAAGTCGGGCCCCTCGTACCAGTACGGGCCATAGATGACGTCGGGCTTGCCGTCTTGATTGATGTCGCCGATGCCGGCCCCCTCGGCATAGAAGTCCTTGGTGAGCGTGATTTTCTTGAAGGAATGCAGGTCGCGAGTCTGGGCCGAGACGCTGCCCATGAGGACGAGCAGGCACAGGATTGCCGCTGACGAGCGCATGATGATCTCCTTGAGGCAGGATCGTGATCGCAAGTCGATAGTACCATTACTACCGAAGTTGCGGGCACGTGCAATGAACTTCCGGCCATGCTCTCACGGCTTGATGGGCAACGTCGCCTGGCTCTTCAGTTCGCGGCGGATCACCTTCGAGCCTTCGCCGGTGAGACGCAGATACCAGTCGGCGGGCAGCCCGTCGTAAGTCAGGAAGCGAGCCTGCGCTGGCGGGCTGTTGCTCACCTTGAAGATGGCCGTGGCTTCATCCACTTCGTCGAACATGGCGACATAAGCCATCTCCACGCCGAGGTCGGCCGCGGTGGCGAACTGCCGCCAGTAGAATTTGCCCCCCAGCCTTGGGATGGTGTCCCTGGCCGCTTCCTTGCCCTTGAGGTTGGTCCAGCCAAACCCGGGATAGATGACGGGCAGAAAGCCCATCCCGGCCCGCTTGCACTCGGCGAGGTCTCCTGGCCACGAGCCGGTGGCAGCATGGGTCTCGTTGTTTTCCTTCATGACGTTGCCCACGTTCCACGGGCTGATAACGTCCAAGCGGCGAAAGGCTTTGGCCCATTGCTTGTCTTTTTCATTGCGCCAGTACCACGGGCAGCCGCCGATCAGGGTTGCAGCATACTTGTTGTCGGCCTTGAAGTAGTCGATGATGCGATGGGCCAGCTCCGGGCCAAACTGATCGCTGTAAAAACCCCACACGAACACGACTGGCTTGCCCGCATGATGCAAGTAACAGCGATCCTTCGTCACCTTTTCTTTGTCCACCAGCCGCTGCCAGTCTCTGGTAAGCAGATCGTAGATGCGCTCTTTCGGGAAACCGGTCAGATCGTAGCAGAGGGCATAGACTCGGCCCGTCTTGACAGCCGACGCCCGCACGTGCGCCAGCACTCGATCGGTGGATGGATCGGCGAGGCTGACCAGGAAACGTTGCAAGAACACGCCGTCAATGCCGTACTCTTCCATCCACTGGAAATGGCGCGCGACCGTCCTGGGCTGGGCCGAGCTGAACAGGTAAGCCGCCTTGCCGTCGGCTGAAGTAAAGCCGGGTGCGCGATACTTCTCCTCGTCCGTGTACTCGGTCAAGTCGGGCCACATCTCGACGGTGAGTGTTTCGGGGGCGATCCGCCGGGGATTGTGGCTCCAGTGTTTCCAGCCCGCGTCGGCCGGGTCGCCCGGGCAGCGAAACCAGCCCTGATAGCCGCACAGCACTTTGCGGTGCAACGTGGTGGCATCGATGGCCAGTTTCTTCGTAGCTGTCGGTGCGTCATCAGCAACCTCCGCGGGCAGGATGGAGAGCCAGACAAGCAGCAGCCCGGCGGTTGCGGCCAGCCAGATCGGCGGTGTGATTGGCGCCCCGTGTTGCATCCTGGTATCATGCCTCCATGTCGTGCGGCAGCGAACTCGATTATGCCCAGCATATCGAAAGGCTTCGCAGTAGCGAACCCGGGCTGGCCGTTGCGCTCGCGGACTTCCGGTCGCTCGAGCAGGTCCTCGACTGGCTGCGTGTCCGCGGGCTGCCCTTTACCAATCTCGACCTGGTCACCCAGGATGAGTACTCGCACGATTTGCTCATCGAGCTGCCCGAGAAGCGCTACCTCGTCTTCGGCATGTCCTGATTCGGTGAGTTGACGGCGGTCGCCGTCTGGCCGGGCAAGCCGACGCCCGATCAACTTTTGACCTGGCGCCTGGAAGCGGGCTGGCAACCTACTCCGTCCAGGCTACAGCAAGGACCGACCATCCTCGGTCACGCCGCCTGTCTGCGGCATTGATGCTGCCCTTCGCGCTATCTTCATCTGCGAATCACTCCTGCAAACTGGCCCGCGGTGCCATACGATAAAGGTGGGATAGGTACGTTCACCCGCAGCATCGGTGCCGGATGTCTTTCTCACTCGCACAGCTCCAGCAGGTCATACGGGACACCTACGACACGCGCGATCGACGTCGCGGCGTCGAAGGAACGTTCATGTGGTTCATGGAAGAGGTGGGTGAACTGGCTTCGGCCTTGCGGGCGGGCACTCCCGAGGAACGCGCCCAGGAGTTTGCTGACGTGCTGGCCTGGCTGGCCACGCTGGCCAACAACGCCGGCGTTGATCTCGAAGCCGCCGTGCAAGCCAAGTATGGCACGGGCTGCCCGGGCTGCCGACAGATCCCATGTGCCTGTGCCGAGGCCGACAAGCCGTGAGCCGAGAAACCGACATGTCGTCGCAAGCGACCAGAGAATCGGCGAGCCGAGGGCGTAAGCCCCGGGAGACGATGATCGTGTTGCTGCTGATCCTCCTGTTTCCTGGTCTTGGCCCGGCACAGGCTCCGAAGATCGAACAGGTACGCGTCGGCTTCCCCGTCACGGGCGGACCGAATGTCTTCAAGTCGGGGTCGTGGACTCCGGTTTACGTCGAGCTGAGCGTGGGGGAAAAGCCGCTCGACAAAGCCACGCTCACGGTGCGCGCTCCCGACAGCGATGAAGTGGTCACGAGTTACACGATCGACCTGCCCGCCATCGCGGCCGGCACGCGCTACCAGGCCATCACCTACACAAGACCGGGCAGCCTGCGTCCCGAGATCGAAGTCATCCTCGACGGCAGCGCCGGCTCGGTGCAGCACGGCAACCTCTACGAATCGGCGCAGATCTTCGAACGGGTCTATCTCTGCCTGGGCGGTGGGCTGGCCGGGCTGAACAGCGCGCTTCAAGAAGAGCTGGAAGAGGCCGCCACGGGCAAGCCGGTCGAGCAGGCTAACCTGGCGCGCGGACACGTGGCCAGCGTCGAGGACGTGGCCCTCTTGCCCGAAGAGTGGTTCGGCTATGCCGCCGTGGACCTGGTGCTCCTCAACACGAGCAATGAAGCGTTCATCGAGCAGCTGAGTGCCGCGCCGCATCTTGCCCGCCGCGAGGCACTGTCGCGCTGGGTGCGGCAAGGGGGCCGGATCCTGGTCAGCCTGGGCAAGAACGAGCCTGCCGCCCGCAAGCTCATCGAGCAGCTCTTCCCCGGCTCCGCGGTGGAGATTCAACCGGGCCAGATCGACAGTGTCGACACGCTGCCCGCGCTCGAGAACTGGCTGCAGGTGCGCGGCCGCGGTGAGGCTCGTCCCGCCGTGGCGCTCGCGAAGCTGGCGGCCCGTCCTGGCCGCGCGGCGGAGATCATGGTATCGACCGGGGACGAGCACAAGCTGCCCCTGGTGATGCGCATGGCGACGGGCCTGGGGCAAGTGACCCTGGTGGCATTCAATCTCGATCTGCCCGCCATCAAGCGCTGGCAGGCGCAGCCCAGCTTCTGGAAGAAGTTGCAGGCCGAGTTGGGGGCTTCCTTGCAACTGAAGCAAGCGCGGGGCAACATCGCCGGCCCGGCGCAGGAATCGGCCGTCGACCTGTCGGGGTCCTTGCGCGACCGGCTCGAGGATTTTCCCAGCGTCACCAATATCTCATTCGGCTGGATTGCCCTCTTTATCCTGGGCTACATCCTGCTGGTTGGCCCGCTCGATTACCTCTTTCTCTCCAAGGTGGTGAAGAGGCTGGAGTGGACCTGGATCACTTTCCCGGCCGTGGTGCTGGCGGTCAGCGTGGCCGCGTATTTCACCGCTTACTGGCTCAAGGGGAGCGATCTGCTGGTCAACAAGATCGACCTGATCGACGTGGACGTGGAAGGCAACGCCGTCTACGGGCATAGCTGGCTGGCCATGTACAGCCCGGAGATCGCCAGCTACACGGTGGCGCTCGAACCCGCCTGGGGGGCGGGCAACAAGCAACCGTCGACCATCACCTGGTACGGTCGGCCCGACGATCGGCTGAGCGGCTTTGGCCGGGCGCGCGGGCAGGCGATGTTCCAGCGCGACTATCGCTACGCCACCGACGCCACCGGTCTCATCGACGTGCCTATCCAGGTGTGGACGTCGAAGGCGTTCCGGACCGCCTGGCTGGAACCGAAGCAAACACTGTTCGAGGCCAACCTGCGGGCCACCCCCGTCGGCCAGACCGTGACGGGCACCATCAAGAACAACTTGCCCGTACCGCTCGAACAGGCGTATCTCATCTACAGCGGCGATACGGGCCGCGGCAAGGTCTACGACCTAGGCAAGCTCGAAGCCGGCGCCACCCGCACCCTCGACATCGAACGCCAGGGGGCCGCCAATCTGCTCGACTGGATGCCACTGGCCCGCACCGATGCCGACACCACGCTTTTGCTCAAGCGGATCTGCTTCCACGAGATCTATCCCGAAGACAATCGCGAACGGAACATCAACCTGCGCGGACTCGATCAGAGCTGGCGCATCCGCCTGGAAGGGCAAGCGATCCTGTTCGGCTGGTGCGCCCGGAGCGCGGGCCCCGGTCAGGAAGAGAATGACGGCCCGCAGGCTTCGTCGCGCTTGTGGCTGGGAGCCGTGCCCGGCGGAAATGCCGCCCGTCCGCCCCTTTCCGGTAAACTGACACAGCAGACTTTCGTTCGTGTTTTCATGCCCGTCCAGCCCGCGAACAACGACCCATGAGGCAGCGTAGCAGTACTGTGACTCTGCGCCTGGACACCGACGGAAACACCCCATGATCGAGACGCGCGACCTGACCAAGATGTACGGCGAACTGTACGCCCTCGACCGGCTGACGCTGAAGCTGGACCGAGGGGATGTGTATGGCTTCATTGGCCCGAACGGCGCCGGTAAGACCACCACGATGCGCATCCTGGCCACCTTGCTCAACCCGAGCTGGGGCGAGGCCAGCGTGTGCGGCTACTCCATCTACAACGGCTCCAAGGAAATCCGCCGCCTGATCGGCTACATGCCCGACTTCTTCGGTGTCTACGACGACATGAAGGTGATCGAGTATTTGGAGTTCTTCGCGGCCGCCTATCGCATCAAGGGGCCAGAACGCCGGCAGAAGTGTGAACAGGTGCTCGAGCTGGTCGACCTGGGCTACAAGCGCGACGCGCTGGTGACCAGCCTGTCGCGCGGCATGACGCAGCGGCTCGGGCTGGCTCGCGTGCTCTTGCACGAACCGCAAGTGCTCTTGCTCGACGAGCCGGCCAGCGGGCTCGATCCGCGTGCCCGCATCGAGATGCGCGGCCTGCTCAAGGAGCTTCGCAAGATGGGCAAGACCATCCTTGTCTCCAGCCACATCCTGCCCGAGCTGGCTGACATCTGCAACAAGATCGGCATCATCGAGAAGGGCAAACTCGAGTTCAACGGCACGCTGGAAGAAGCGATCCGCCGCGTGCAACAGCACACCGTGCTCTCGGTCGCCGTCGGCGAGGCCAAGACCGCCGCCGCCAAGGACCTGCTCGTCAAGGACCCGGGCGTGATGAGCGTGGAACAGGAAGGGGGCAACGGCCGACTCCGCGTCACCCTCAACGACGGCCAACGCGACGGCTCGTTCATTGCCGACCTGCTCGTTTCCAACGGCTTCAAGCTGACCTTGTTGCAAGAGGAAGAGATCGACCTGGAAGACGTGTTCATGCGGATCACCAAGGGGATCACTCAATAAGAGCCAGTTGTCCGTGGTCAGCCGCCCTCGTTCCCTCGCTCTGCGTGGGCACGCACGACCGCGACGCTCTGCGTCGCTGAACAGAAGGAAGACAGTTGGCCGCTCGTACTCGCCGCGGAGCGGCGGCGTGATGTGTTCCCCACGCAGAGCGTGGGAACGAGGTGGCACTATGCGAATTCTCATCACCGGCGGCGCGGGCTACATCGGCAGTCATGCGGTGAAACTCTTCCGCGCGCAGGGCCACGATGTCTGGGTCTACGATAACCTGGCCTGCGGCCATCGCCAGGCAGTCTCCGGCGAGCGGCTCATCGTGGCCGATCTGGCCGACCTGCCCGTGCTCGACAACACCGTGCTGATGAACCGCATCGAGGCCTGCGTTCACTTTGCCGCCTTCACCTACGTCGGGGAATCGGTCAAGGATCCGGGCAAGTACTATCGCAACAACCTGGTCAACACGCTGAACCTGATGGACTGCCTGCACCGCCACGGCGTGAAGCGGTTCGTGCTGTCCAGTACGGCTGCGGTCTACGGGGTGCCCGAAAAAGTGCCGATCACCGAAGACAGCCGCAAGCAGCCCATCAATCCGTATGGCGATAGCAAGCTGATGGTCGAGCGTGCCCTGGCGAACTACGCGAACGCCTATGGCTGGGCCTACGCGGCGTTGCGGTACTTCAATGCCGCCGGGGCCGCCGCGGACGGTTCCATCGGCGAGGACCACGATCCCGAAACGCATCTCATCCCGCTGGTGATCTATGCGGCCATGGGCAAGCGGCCCTGCATCGAGGTCTTTGGCACCGACTACGACACTCCGGACGGCACCTGTATCCGCGACTATGTCCACGTCGACGATCTGGCCGAGGCTCATCTCCTGGCGCTCGAGAATCTGAAAGAAGGGCACGGGCTGCATTACAACCTGGGCATCGGTCGGGGTTACTCGGTCCGCGAAGTGATCCGCACCGTGGAAGAAGTCACGGGCAAGCCCGTGACGGTGAAGGAAGGTCCACGCCGGGCCGGCGATCCCCCCGCGCTGGTGGCCTCTTCCGACAAGATCCAGCAAGAGCTGGGCTGGCGGCCCCGCTATACCGATTTGCGCTCCATCGTGGAAACGGCCTGGAACTGGCACAAGAGCCACCCGCGCGGCTACAGCGGTGGGGCAGGTTGGTAACCTGCCACGTTTGCCGCCTGATCATCAGCCCCAGTCTTCACAGATCGTTGTAGGGCAGCTCGAAGATCTTCTTGAGCATGCTGAGGTTGCCCGTCTCGAGGCCGAGGCGGAACCACTTCACGCGCTGGGCCGAGGTGCCGTGCGTGAAGCTCTCGGGCGAGACGAAGCCGCCCGAGCGGCGTTGAATGCGGTCGTCGCCGATGGCCTGGGCCGTCTGGATCGCCGATTCGATGTCGCCTGGCTCGATGAACTTGAACTTCTCCTGGCCATAATGCGCCCAGACACCGGCAAGGTAGTCGGCCTGGAGTTCGAGACGCACCGACCACTTGTTGAACTCGGCCTTGGGCAGCGTGCGCCGTTTCTCGTCGACGATCCGGCTGTAGCCAAGGAGGTTCTGCACGTGGTGGCCCACCTCGTGAGCGATCACGTAGGCTTGGGAGAACTCGGCCTTCGAGCCGCCGAGGCGGCCCTCCAGTTCGTCGAAGAAACTGGGGTCGAGATAGACGGTGCGATCGGCCGGGCAGTAGAACGGTCCGACCGAAGAGGGAGCGTCGCCGCAGCCGCCCGTGCGGACTGCTTCGCTGAAGAGGACCATCTTCGGCTTCTGATATTTCTCGCCCGACTTGGCAAATTGCTCGGTCCAGACCTGCTCGGTGAAGCCAAGGATAGTGGCGGCGAACTTGCGCTGCTTTTCTTCCTGGGGCGTGAGGGGCCGCTGGTCCTGTTGCCCGCCGTCGGGTGGCTGGGCGTTGTTGACGAACTGGTTGATCTGCCGCGGGTCGAGGCCGAGCAACAGTCCGATGATGACGATGACGGCGCCGCCGATGCCGACGGCCGCGGTCTTTGGCCCCATGCGTCGGCGATCTTCGAGGTTCGAGCTCTCTTCTCCGCCTTGCCATTTCATGGTGGTGTCTCCTGGTTGGTGTTCCACAACATTTCTACAGCGCCGCCCGCGGGCAGACAACGCGCGTGGTTTCGATAGACTCTCTCAGATCAGACGCGAAACACGCAGGGAAGAGAAGCCCGGCTTCTCATCCGTCCTCGAGCATCTGCCGAGCGATTTTTCAGAAGCCGGGCTTCTGCGCCTCGCAGCGGAATCCTGCTATGACCGACTCTTTTGCACGCAGCACGCGCAGCGCGGCCGATGCCCGCAACTGGGGGCTGACGCGCCGCGCCTGGTTCAAGGCTTCTGGCTTCGATGATGTCGATCTGGCCCGGCCGGTCATCGGCATCGCCCAGACCTGGAGCGAGCTCAACCATTGCCACATCCACTTCCGCGAGCTGGCCGAGGCCGTCAAACGCGGCGTGTGGCAAGCGGGCGGCTGGCCCGTCGAGTTTCCCACCATCTCGCTGGGCGAGTTCAACATTGCCCCCACCACCATGCTCTACCGCAACCTCATGGCCATGGACGTGGAAGAGATGATCCGCGCCCAGCCCCTCGACGGCGTGGTGTTGCTGGCCAGTTGCGACAAGAATATCCCGGCGATGCTGATGGGGGCCGCTTCCGCGAACAAGCCCGCCATCTTGCTCACGGGCGGCCCGATGCTGGCCAGTCAATGGCACGGCGAGGTGCTGGGCGCTTGCACCGATTGCCGCCGCCTCACTGAAGACCTGCGCGCCGGCAAGATCTCGCGCCGCGACTATGCGGAGATCGAGGAAGCCCTGGGCCGTACCACCGGTCATTGCATGGTCATGGGGACTGCCTCGACGATGGCGGCACTCGGCGAGGCGCTGGGCATGTCGCTGCCCGGGTCGGCTTGCATCCCCGCGCCCGATACGCGGCGGTTGCGCTTGGCCGAGGCGGTCGGCCGCCGCATGGTCGGGCTCGTCAACGAGAAGCTCACACCTTCGCGCATCCTGACTCCCGCGGCCTTCGACAATGCCATTCGCCTCTTGATGGCGCTGGGCGGCTCGACGAATGCGGTGGTCCACTTGCCCGCCATTGCCGGGCGCGTGGGCATCGAGCTGCCGTTGGATCGCTTTGATGAAATGAGCCGATCGACGCCGTTGCTTACCAATGTGCGGCCCTCGGGGGCGTATCACTTGGAAGACCTGTTCGAGGCGGGCGGCGTGCCGGCGGTGTTGATGGAACTGGCCCCGCTGATCGATATGTCGACGTTGACCGTGAGCGGGCAGACCATCGGCGCCAACCTCGATGCAATCGTCGCGGGCGAAGACGCCTCCAAGCTCCCTCGACACCGCACCCCGTTGCACACCAGCGAGAACGGGCCCGTCATCCGCACGCTGGCCGACCCGCTGGCCCCTGAAGGAGGCACCGCGATCCTGACGGGCAACCTGTGCCCGCGCGGCGCGGTGATCAAGCAGTCGGCAGCCTCGCCGCAGTTATTGCGCCATCGGGGCCGGGCCGTCGTCTTCAAGGGGCAAGACGACCTGGAAGCCCGCATCGATAGCGCGGATCTCGATGTCCGCC
>JBFWSD010000101.1:0-10935 GCA_050248575.1 Gemmataceae bacterium | reverse complement strand
CGCCACCGGCGGCTTCCTCGTGTTCAACTGGCCGCCTGCGAAACTCTTCATGGGAGACGCGGGCAGCACTTATCTCGGCTTCTTCCTGGCCGCAGGCACCCTGAGCAACAACATGATTGCCCTGCCTCAGCTGGCGGGCACACTGACGATCCTGGCCTTGCCCTGGTACGATCTGGTCACGGTGGTGTCGATCCGGCTGAGCCAGGGCCGCAGCCCGTTTCATGCCGACAAACAACACCTCGCGCACCGCCTCACCGATCAAGGACTGTCGAAACCGGCGGCCGTCCGCGTCATTCACGCCCTTGCCATCAGCAGCGGTGCGCTGGGCGTTGCGATGCTGACCTGGTCCGACCATTTTTCGTTGTGCGCGCTTCTCGCCCTTCTTCTGTGGCTGAGCGTGGCCATCCTCGACATCACTCTGCGCCTGCGTCTCCGGAAAAACGCGTAGCTGCCCGTGGACTCCGCAATTTGCTTGCAGGCTAAGCGTTCTGCGCTTCACTCTCGCTAGTGCGCCAGATGTGCTTCCCGCGTGGAAAGCTTGATGGCATCAATAGTTGCCGCCGAAGTGAATTCTGCCCGCCCGGCGCGGCACGGGAATTGTCTATACGTCCGTCTCTCGAGGATCGCTCATGCATTGTCGATCTCTTCAGTGGACGAAGTGATCGCTGCCGGGGTCGGTTTCGATTACTCAGGGAAGTATGCAAATGAAAGGCTCTACCAAGACAGGCTACCTCATCGACATGGACGGGGTTCTCTACCGTGGCAAGGAAGTCATTCCGGGCGCAGATCATTTTGTACGTCAGCTGCGGGCCCGGCACATTCCGTTCCGCTTGCTGACCAACAATAGCCAGCGCACACGACGCGACGTGGCGGCCAAGCTGGCACGCATGGGCATCGAAGTGGATGAAGAAAACGTGTTCACGAGCGGGATGGCCACCGCCCGTTTCCTTGCCGAGCAAAAGCCGAACGGCACGGCGTTCGTCATTGGCGAGGGCGGGCTGCTCACGGCTCTGCATCAGAACGGCTACGCCGTGGTGGATCACGAGCCCGACTACGTGGTCGTCGGCGAAGGGCGGACCTTCAATCTCGAGCTGGTCGAGTCGGCCGTGCGCATGATCATGGGGGGCGCCCAGCTGATCGCCACCAATCTCGATCCAAACTGCCCGACGGAGAACGGGCTGCGGCCCGGCTGCGGCGCGATGGTGGCGATGCTTGAACTCGCTACCGGCGTCAAGGCGTTCAGCGTGGGCAAACCCAGCCCGGTCATGATGCGGGCGGCCCGCAAGGAGCTTGGCCTCACCACCGATCAGACCGTGATGATTGGCGACACCATGGAAACCGACATCCTGGGCGGCGTGCAACTCGGCTTCCACACCGTGCTGGTGCTGTCGGGCGGCACCCGTCTCGAGGACTTGCAGCGTTTCGCGTTTCGGCCCGACATCACGGTCGAGTCGCTGGCCGAATACGCCGAACTCCTCGAAGAAACCGACTGGAAACCGCGCTGGCCGCAACACAATGGCAAGCGCGACGACAAGCGAACCCTGGTGCTGCGTACCACTCCCACGGTGGTCGCCAGCGCTCATTGAATCAAGTCATCGGACGTTCGATTGCCGGTGTATTGGCGAGCCGGGGCATGAGCCCCCGGCGGAGAATCGCCGACCTCCGGCGGCAGATACCGCCGGCTCGACTACTTGCGGCCCTCGGGCTCGAAGCAGTAGAGCATGTTGTTGACATTGGGGCTGTAAAACAGCCTGCCGTTGGCGGCGAGCGGGCTGGTGCATGCGCGCGGCGCGAAACCCAGACTCTGCCAGAGGATCTTGCCCGTATCGATATCGCGGACATAGAGCCCGCTGCAACTGACGGCGAACGAAAGCCGAGCGCTCGAGAGCAGTACCGGGGCACACGAATGATCCGGGCAGCCCCCCAGTACTTCGCGGCGATCGCGAATCACTGGCTTGCCGGTGGCCAGGTCGCGGACGATGCCGTGCCCGCCGTAGCCGCGCACCACGAAGTAATCCTCGCCAAGGGCGGGCTGGTGCGAGTAACTCACCTTATCGGCTTCCCACTTCAGCTTGCCGTCTTTCGCGGAGATGCAATACATCGGGGCTCCCGATTGCCCGCCCAGGTAAAGCAGGCCATCCCGCGCGGCGGGCCGCCCATAACCGTGCACGTGATACTCCTTCGATGTCCACAATAGCTTGCCCGTGGCCGGATCGACCGCGATGGTGGAGCCGGCCCCCTTCCCCCAGGTATGGCCACACGAGAAGTACATCACGCCATCAAGCACACAGGCACCGCCTGCAATCTTCTGGAGATCGGCGGGCAACTCGTGCCGCCAGAGCGGTTTGCCCGTGGCGGCATCGAAGGCACGGGCCACCGGCACGGCGGGCTTGCCTTCCGCGGTGAAGCCGGCCACTACCTTGCCCACCAGCACGGGCGCGCTGCGGCACGTCCCCTGGATCGTGCCCCAGGGCTGCTGCCAGATCGTCTCGCCGTTCGCGGCGTCGATGGCCAGGAACTCCGAGCCGCCGTCGCCGGCCGCGCGCCCAGGGTATGGTGAGTTGCGCGTCACGTAGAGCCGCCCGTTGTCGAGGAGCATCTGCTTCCAACCATCGACCGGGCCATTGAGGCGGCGTCGCCAGCGAATCCGCCCGGTGTCTTGTTCGAGGGCCGCCAGCGTGCCCGCCTCGGAGATGAAGTACAGGCTGTCCTCGTCGGCACTCATCTGCACGCGCAAGTCGAAGGGCTTCGACGCCCAGCGCAGCTTGAAAGGAGGCCTGAGCTTCGGATCGTCGACGAAGCTGGTGTTGCCTTGATTCATGCTGGCCACGGCAGCGCCGTAACGCTTGCCCGTCGCGCTGGTCGCGCGCGAGCGCACCTGTTCCAGCCGGGCCATCTCCTTCGGCATGGCCAGTTTGCCCTCGGCAGAGAGCCCGTAGAGATAGCCATCGTCGCAACCAAAATAGATAGCGCCTTCCACGATCACCGGCGCCGAGGCGATCGGCTTGCCGAATGCAGTGCGGAACGTGAACGGGGCCGGCTTGAAGTCCGGCCAGCGGCCACTCGCCTCGAGTGGCACCACGTGCAACTCGCCCATCAACGTCCCGAATACACAGTAGTCCTTCGTCAGGGCCGGCGCAGCTACACACGGCGTGAACTTGCGTTGATCGAGACCATCGCCGCGCGCGGTCCAGAGTGTCTTGCCCGTAGCGAAGTCATAGGCGGTGATCCCTTGATAGTGGCGGGGCCAGTAAACGGTTTCACCGCGCACGGCCGGCGTGGCAAAGACGGCCCAGTTGTTGTTGCGGAAGTCTTTCTTCTCGTCGAAGCTGCCGTCGGCCAGGCGCACGCGAATGACGTTGCCCCATTGATCGGTGCTCGGGTAGCCGCAATAGACCCAGTCGCCAGCGATGGCGGGCCCCATCGGAATGCCCGCGTCTTTGCCGAGCGGAGCACGCTGGCACCAGGCCAGCTTCGCCGACTGGCCCTGGTCTTCCAGGCAGAAGAGGTCCCAGCCGAGATTGACGACGACGCGCTTGCCGCTGACCGCCACTTCGCCGCCGCCATAGTGCGGATCGTGCCAGCTGCCCGGAAAGCCCATGGCCCGCTTATTGGTCTTGGGATCTTCGTAGTTCTTGTAGTGGTCCCAGCGCCAGCGTTCGCTGCCGTCGGCATCGAGGCAGTGGACGATGGCGCCGAGATGCTGGAAGTAGACCGAATCGTTGGCCCAGACGGGCGCGCCGGTGATGGGCCAGCCCACGTTGATCGACTTGAGGGCCTTCCCCGTGTCGGCGTCGAGAATGTGGAAACGGCCCGCCGTGGTGCCGAAGAAGACGCGCCCCTTGGCAACACAGGGGGATGAAGTGTTGCCTCCCCGCGCCGCGGCGCCATCGGGGGCAGCCTTCCACAAGATGCGATTCGCCTTCGGATCGATGCAGTAGGCCGTGCCCAGCTGATCGACGACGTAGACCTTGCCCGCCACCACGGCGGGCGATGTGGTGACCGCGTCGTCAAGCTGGACACAGGTGGTCAGGCCGAGGGGCAAGCGAAGCTCTTCATCAGCCGCGTCGCCCGTGCGTATGGGACCACGCTGAAATTGCGGCCAGTCGGCAGCAGCCCCGCTGCCCACCGACAGCGTCCCGACCACAACAACGATCAGCAATCTGGCGAGTGTTTTCATCATCATCTCCCCCGGGTCGGTGTGCGCGACTACCCAACCTTATACTGCCCGGGAGAGGGCTATTCACTAGCACATCTTTGCTTCCATTCTGGTCGGACGCAGCGATCACTCTTTTTCCTGCTGCGCAGGAGTCTTGTCCTTGTGCGCTTTGGCGAGTTCGCCCAGTCGCTTCAGCAATGCCTGGCAATCAACGCTGGCGGGCTGCGTGAACAGGACGAGCAACACGGCTTCACCTTTCTCACCGCGCGCGTAAAAGCTCACGCTGCCGGCATCTTCAGCGGCGTCACCGCGGTTGGAGTTGGCGGCCGCCTTGAGCAGGGCGTCGACTTCCTTCTTCGGCATTTGCCCGCTGACGCCGTCATAAAGAAAGCGGCCTTCGTTATTGACGCGGAACTCGGAGACGGTCTTGCCCCCTTGCGGGCCATAGCCGCCTTTGCGGACCATCTTCAGCACCCAGTCCGCCAGGACTTCCTTCTCCTTGTCGTCGGCTGGTCGGGCGACATCGGGCACCGCCCCCGCCGCCAAGCCGGCCCAGCCAAACAAGAGCGCCACTGCCAATGCAACCTTGTACATTTCCGTCTCCCGAATACGAGTCGTGCGTGTCCACCCTTTCGACGAGCGAACGGGCCAGGAAGATTGCCGGAAGAGCCTTGCCGCCGAGAAATGGAATTCACGAAAACCGCCAGGTTGCCTAGAATCCATCCTGACCGTCATCGAGAACGGAGTAGAAACGGCATCATGCTGCTTTTGAGCTGTTCAGGACTTAGTCGAGGTTTTGACGAAGGGCCGCTCTTCGAGCAGATCGGCTTCGAAATCCGCGCGGGCGAACGGATCGGCCTGGTGGGCCCCAACGGCGTGGGCAAGACCACGCTGCTCCGCTTGCTGGCCGGTCTCGATCAGCCCGACGAGGGGGAGGTCCGTCTGCACGCGGGCGCGCGTGTGGCCCTCTTGCAACAACAAGCCGTGTGGACGCCGGGCCACTCCCTCTTCGAGGAAGCCCGCACCGCCCTCAACGACCTGATCGCCGCCCACGATGACATGGTGAAGACGGCCGAGGCGCTGGCGGCCGCCACCTCCGACGAGCAACGCAAGTCGCTGGCGGCCCGCTACGAGCGGCTCACCGAGATGCTGCACCATCACGACGCCTACAACGTCGATCATCGCGTCGAGCAGTTACTCGAAGGGCTGGGTCTCTTGCCCGAAGACTACGGGCGGCCCGTCGAGACCTTCTCCGGCGGGCAGCAAAGCCGCTTGATGCTGGCCAAGCTGCTCCTCTCCGCACCCGACGTCATGCTGCTCGACGAGCCAAGCAATCATCTCGACATCCAGGCGACGCGCTGGCTCGAGGAGTATCTGATCAAGCAGCCCGAGGCGATGCTGATCGTCAGCCACGATCGCTATTTCCTCGACAAGGTGGTGACGCGCGTCTTCGAGCTGGCCCATTGCACCATCAGCGTCTACCAGGGCAACTACCAGGCCTACTGGAAGCAGCGGCAAGAGCGCTACGAACTCCAGATGAAGACCTGGGAGGCGCAGCAGGAGTATATCGAGAAGCAGGAAGACTACATCCGCCGCGTACATTACGGGCAGCTTCACAAGCAGGCCCAGTCGCGGCGCAAGGCGCTCGACCGGATGGAACTGGTGCATCGGCCCACGCAGATCGAGGCGCCGCACATGCACTTCCATTCGACGCGCCGTTCGGGAGACATCGTGGTCGACGTGCGCGAGCTGGCCAAGAGCTACGACCGCCCGCTCTTCAAGGACTTGACCTTTGCCCTGCCGCGCGGCAAGCGGCTCGGCATCATGGGGGCCAACGGCTCGGGCAAGACCACCCTGCTCCGCATCCTCATGGGGCAAGAACAGGCCGACTCCGGCGAAGTGCAGATCGGCCACCTCGTCGAGTTCAGCTACTACGATCAACACCTGGCCTGCCTCGACGACAGCAAGTCGGTGATCGAGGCGATCCGCCCGGAAAATCAGCCCGGGCTGGAAGAACAGACGCTGCGGAACTTGCTGGCCCGCTACGGGCTGACCGGCGACCAGATTTATCAGCAAGTGGGGGCCCTTTCAGGGGGCGAGCGGAGCCGGGCTGCCCTCGCCAGCCTGGTGGCCCTGGGGGCCAATGTACTGGTCCTTGACGAGCCGACCAACCATCTCGATCTGTGGGCCTGCGACGCCCTCGAACAAGGCCTGCTCGAGTTCGACGGCACGGTCATCTGTGTCAGCCACGACCGCTATTTCCTCAACCGCTGCGTCGACTTGCTGGTAGTGCTCGACGGCGTGCGGCCGACGGTCATCCACGGCAACTACGACACCTACGAGCGCATGAAGCTCCTCCGTTCGGACGACGAGCCGCGCGGGCGCAGCGATGCCGACCCCCGGACCAGAACGGACACAACGTCGTCAGCGGCGCCCAGCGAGAAGCCCAAGAAACGCAAACGCCGCTTTCCCTATCGCAAGGTCGAGGATCTCGAAGCCGAGATTGCCGAGGTAGAGGAAGAGGTCAAGGAACTGGAAGAGAAGATGGCCTCACCCGATCTCTATCGCGAGGGGGAGCGTGTGAAGGAGACGACCCAGGCCTTCGAGGACGCCAAGTCAAGGCTGGCCCAGCTCTACGAACACTGGGAAGAGGCAGTGGAACTCAATTGAGAATGCGGAAATGCAGAATGCAGAACTTCGAAGCCGGAGCCTCGCCATTCTGCATTCTGATTTCTGCATTCTGCTGAATTACTTCCGGTACGAGATGGGCTCGTAGCCGACGGGGGCCGCCGACAGCGGCGACGAATAACACGGGCTGCAACAAGGCGTGCAGCAGGGCTGGCAGCAACCACCGTGGTGCTTCCGGCAGCAGCAACCGGTAGACATCACGAGGCCGACCAGCAACAGGCCGGTACAGAGTCGGCGAATCATCTCTTCTCTCCTTCCAGAAAGGCTCGAGGGCTGCCCGCCGCGAGATCTGCGGGCGCGAGTCGGTGCTCCACGAATGTGCGGGCCGGGTTGCCCGGCTTCCCCTCACTGGAAGTATGCGCGACGCGCCCGCGCCAGGCGGGCGAACTGGCCCCCTGCCCGGCGTTTTACCGCGCAGGACGTGCGCGACCTGTCGGCCTTGCGGGCTGTGACGCTTTTCGTCAGAAAATCTTGCCTGTGCCGCGGTCTCACACGGCGCGAAGCCAGCCGCTGTTGTAGATGACGTCCACCGAACCATCTTGCAGAAACTGCACCGTCACCGTGTAGCTGCCGTAGCTGTATACGATGCGATTGGAGCGGTGGTAGATGATCGGCGTATCGGGAGGCAGGGCCAGCGGCACCAGCAAGGTCTGCCCGGTGATGCAGTGCTTGAACGGGACCAGGCAGGTGGCCGGCGGCGGGCAGTCGTCCGGCACGCGACCAAAGACCGAGGTCTTTTCGCCCGATTGCAGTTGCAGCATGCCTGTGGCGTCAACCGGCACATAATGATAACGGGCAATGGCCGCATCCACGCTGGAACTGACGGTCACGACGATGAGGATGGCCAGAACGGCCGGTACCAATCCCTGGAACCTGTTCATGATGCTGCCTCCTTGTTGCGGTTCGCAGACGTTGCACTTTCAGTGTCGGCACAAGCCGCCGGCGGGGTCGCGGCAAAGCACCTGATTTACGCCGCCAGTCGCGCACGCTGGCGGGGCATTGAGTTTGCCCGGTGTGCCGCCGAAAACCGACACAACCGGACCAACACTCGGTTGACAGCAGTGTGATGGTGGGTGGCACGCCCTGGAAGGAGGTGAAGGGCGTACCACCCGAATCACGACAAGCTACTTCGCGGCGCTCACTGAACGGGCACGCTGTAGGACTGGACCGGCACCGGCGCGGGAGCCGCAACCGCCGGAGGCGGGCAGCACGACGGCGCGGGCGCAGGCGCGCAGCAACTGGTCGAACGGCACCAGCGGCCGCAGCCGCTCGACAGCACCACCAGGCCCAGCACCAACGCCAGGGACACATGGCGCCAAAACATGATTCGCTCCTCTCTGCAGGGCTGGGCAGCCGAAGCTTGCTACCTTCACCCAGTTGGACATGACCTCTTCTGCTCCGGTGGAACGCAATCACGACATCGCGTCCATGCTCAACCGTAAGAAATCGCAGGGTCGAGCAGCAAGAGAGGAGCGGCCGATTCGGGCGCGGCGATTCATTTTTGCATTCGAGTTTGCCGCCTGCGCCAGCCAGGCCAGCTCTGTCGAGATTGCCGGCCGCGCGGAAAGTTACCGCAAAGGCCGCAGAATGGTCACGCGCCTTTATTACATTCTCGCGATGGGCAGCTGGTGCTTGGCGACGAACGCTTCGCATTCGGCCCGGGTAAAGACGCCCGGCGTGGTGCCGATAGCCCGCACACACGAGGCGCCCAGGGCACTCGCGTAGCGCAGACAGTCCTCCGGGCCAAGGTCGTTCAACATGCCGAAAATGAAGCCGGCGTCGAAGGCGTCGCCGCCCCCCGAACCGTCCACATAATTCACCGGATAAACGCCCGAACGCAGTTTGAGGTCCTTGGAGACGAGCAAAGCCCCTTGCCCGCCGCTGGTGACGACAACCGTGCCCGCGCCTAGCTGGCGAAACAGTTCGGCCTGTTCGAGCGGATCGGCTTTCTTGCTGATCAGGCCCGCTTCATGGTCGTTGGGCAGAAACACATCCACGTGGGGCAATAGCTTCTCGAAACGCGGCAAGTAATCGGCCTGCCCGGGGGTGACCACATCGAGCACGGTCTTTACCCCTTGCTGCCGGGCCGAGGCGAAGACGGGCACCAACTCCTCCTGGGTCACGCTGTCCATGACCAGGTAGCCCCCCAGATAGAGGATCTTCGAGCGGGCAATGGCCGCAGCCGGGATGTCGGCAGCGCGGAACATCCTGTTGGCCCCGAAGGTGTGAATGAAGCGGCGGTCTTCCCCCTGCACGTTGACGATAAGTGTCTGGCTGGTGTCGCAGCCCGGCGTGACCTTGAGGCCGCTGACATCAACGCCATGATCACGGAGCAGATCGGACACGACGCGGCCAAAGATGTCGTCTCCAACGCGGCCCACCACCTCGGCGTTCACACCCATCTTGACCAGGTCCACGGCCGCGTTGGCGGCACAGCCCCCGATGGTCAGCAGCATCTTCTCGCTCATCACCAGTTCGCCGGCGGCGGGCAGATGATCGATCGGATTGCACACGTGGTCGGCGACCACGATGCCGCAACACAACACGTCGGCACTCATGTTTGCTCTCCCGCAGGCGTGGCTGGGCGGCGATGCTCTTACTACCGTATAATTCCAGCAGATTATTGGAAAGCGCGCCCTGGGAGGATGCCATGCTCGAATTTTCGGGGGAGAGGGATTTCGGTCGGCCCGTCGCGGAAGTGTTTGCCAAGCTGGGCGATGTCAACTTCCTGTCCCGGTGCATACCGGGGGCCGAGGGAGTCTCCTGCCCTGCCCCGGACACGATCACGGGCACGTTGCGGCCCGGCTTCTCGTTCATGCGCGGGACGATGAACCTGACCGTGCGCATCCTGGAAGCCACACCCGAATCGACCATCCGCTATCAACTTGCGGGCAAAGGCATCGGCAGTTCCAACACCGTGGAGGTGACGTTGAACCTGGCCCCTAGCGCGCGTGGGACGCACGCCCACTACCAGGCCAAGGTGACCGAGATGGGCGGCCTGCTCAAGGCGATCCCACAAGGGCTGGTGAAAGCCTCGGCGCAGAAAGTGATCGGCGATGTCTGGAACGAAGTGGATGCCAGGCTGGGCAGCTGATCAGGGTCGACTGGTGCCGTGATGGCTGCCCGTGGTGCGGATCGGCGGGCTCGACAGCCCGAGCCCGGGCAGAGCCGCCGTGTCGCTGAACTCGATGGCCACCACTGCCGCCGTGTCGGCGATCGTCATCATCTGTAACACCTTTTCTTCCCCGGTTGGGGCACGGTGCTTGGATTGTTGAATGATGATGAGGGCGGAAGCGTCTTGCAGCAAGCACACGGCGTCTGCCAGGATGCGGCCGCTCACCATCCGCGGCGCGTAGCTCTTGGCCCCGCCTCCGACGATGCTGTCGGTGCCTTGCTGCTGGATATTGGCGTCCGCATTCAGGATGATCGTGCACGCTCCCATCCAGCGCTGTTCGCGGCCAAACAACTTGACCAGCAACCCGGCGTTCATCGATCGTCCTCCTCGGACACAGGAAGATGTGGGGCTCACTCAATCTTCTTCTCTATCCGGAGCTTAGCATAAGTGTAGAGGGGGTCAAATAACGATTTGGCGTTTCGCCCCCCGTGGTAGAAGGTACTGGATGCACGCTCAGAGAGGACCAACAAAAAAAGCCCGGCTTCGCGAAGAAGCCGGGCTGCAATGCCTGACCGTTTTCGTCAGTTGGCGTTCGGGCTCGCCTTCGGCTTGCTCCGTTCCGCCTGCAATTCCTTGCGGATGTCGCGGAGCCATTCTTCCTCCGAAGTGTACTTCTTGAGGAAGACCTTGGGGTCCGGCTTCTTTCGCAGTTCGCGGAAGCAGACGGGGATCTCGGCCTGGACCTTGCGCTCGATGATCTCGGCCTCGAGCTTGGCCCGCACGTCCTCGAGTTTGACGCTCTCGTCCTTGGGCAGGATCTTGTCGCACTTGAAGATGACGATCCCTTCCGGAGTGCCGATCAGCTTGCTGACCTCGCCCGGCTTGAGGGCAAATGCTTCCTTTTCCAGTTCGGGGTTGCCCGTGGAGTTGTGGCTGATGGGGCGGATCTTGCCACCCATGCTGGCCAGCTGCT
>JBFWSD010000100.1:0-11099 GCA_050248575.1 Gemmataceae bacterium | reverse complement strand
GCCCTGCTGGGCAGGCGCGTCTTCGAGCGGTCGGCCTGCATCAGCTGCCACACGGCCATCGAGGCCGATACCCTGCGGGCTCCTTCGCTCAAGGGCATCGGCAAGGCCCAGAAGCCCGACTACCTCGTCGAGTCGCTGCTGCATCCCTCCCGGATCATCAAGACCGGCTTCGAGACGGAAGTGGTCACTACTCTCGACGGCAAGGTATACACCGGCCTGGTCAAGGACGATGGCAAGCAACTCCGCATCATCACTCCCGACAGCGAGATCGCGCTCGACAAGAGCAAGATCGACGAACGCCAGGTGCAGAAGAAGTCGCTCATGCCGGAGAACCAGGAGCAAGCGCTCAGCCTCCAGGAGTTGCACGACTTGCTGGCCTATCTCATGTCGCTGCGCTGAAGGAGGCGGCCGCCAGGGAGCGCAAGTAGTTGGTGAAGATGAGGCAGAGTCCCTGCGTCTGCGGGTCCATCCAGCCGGGCAATCTCAATGCTGGAACAGGAACTCCTTGGAGTTGAGCACGGCCCAGAACAGGTCTTCGAGACCGCGGCGGCGATCGCTCGAGGCGCGAAGGTGTGCGTCGATGCTCGCCAGTTCCTGGTCTGTCGGATAGCGGCTCAGGGCGGCTAGATAGAGTTCGGTGATCAAGGCCCGATCGGCCTGCGCATCCGCGGCCACCTCGATCGGTTTCACGGGATACTTGCTGGCCAGGCGGTACTTGGTGCTCAGGTAGGTGCCGGCCTGCTCGAGTTCGTCAGCGGCGAGGACTCGATCATAGATCAGGATCTCGCTGATGTCGCCGTGCCAGCCGTAGCCGGCGTAGTCTTCGCGATTGCCGACCGTGAAGCCGGGCTGCCCGTCATCATTGCCGATGTTGCCGGGCTGCGTCACGTTCTTCACGTCGGCATTGAGATGGACGCTGAGCTTCTTGCCCGCCCCGGGCGCGAGATAGGCCGCGACGAAGGGCTGGCGAATCTCGTTGATAGTGTTCGCCGCCAGCGTGCTGTTGCCGTTGGCATTGGCGCCGTCGGTATAGACGTAGTAGCGGCCCTGGTGGAGTGTCTGCTGCCCGACGAAGGTCGGCTTGCCGCGCCGGAAGGCGAAGAGGGAGCCGCCTGGACCTGCTTCGGAGGCTTGCCCGACCACCAGGATGGTGCGCGGCTGGCCCGCGGGCAGCACCGACTCGGTCTCGTGATGCAGGAGTGTCTTGCCATCGAAGCGCAGGGCGGGCCATCCCCCCGGGCCGCGTTCGATGAAGATGGGCTGCAACTCACCCTTGCCCTGTGAAAAGCTGAGCCCGCGTTGACGATCTTTCCAGGCGGCCACGCGCTGGCCCGGGTGAGTCACGCCGTTGCGGGCATCGAGCCAGAGGGCCAGTCCCGCGCGCGGCGGTCTGCCTGCGGCGCTCAGTCGTTTTTCCGGGTCGTCGAAGTGTCGTGCCAGCCGGCTGCCCGCGGCGCGCAGCTTGCCCTCGATCCGTTCGCCGCTGAGCAGCTCGAGCGCCTGCGAGAGGTTGGGCTCGCCCGAGCGCTCGCAGGAGCAGACCGACTCGCGGCCGGGCTGGCCAAACACCTTCAAGAAGTCGTGCCCTTGATCGGGGGCAGGCAGTTGCACGGCCCGTGTTCCCGCGGGACGGCCCGCGTAGCGCTCCGGCACGTCGGTCACCTGGCACAAGGCATCGAGCAGCACCTCGGCCCCCAGCAACCTGGCCCGTGCGTGCGAGAAGTACTTCTCGTCGTCCCGGTTCAAGGCGTGAGCCCGGCTGCTGAGCTGATAGACCCGGCTGCGTACCACGGTGCGGATCATGTGCCGCCGATCATAGCCGCTCTTGATGAAGTCGGCGGCCAGCGCGTCGAGCAACTCCGCATGCGCGGCTGGATTCGACTCGCGGAAGTCATCGACCGGATCGACGATGCCGCGGCCGAAGAGATGTGCCCAGATACGATTGACCTCGACGTGGGCAAAGTAGGGATTCTCGGGCCGCGCCAGCCAGTCGACGAAGATGTTGCGGCCGTCCTGGCCCTCTTTCACCTGGACTTGCCCCTGATGCGGCAGCCACGGATGGGCCGGTTGTCCGGTGCCGGGCTGCATCATCTCCTTTTTCTTGACGACCATCACCTCCATCTCGCCCGATGGCCCCATGGCCTTCAGCTCGACCGGATGGAAGAAGGCGCCCAGCCCGTAGTAGTTGTCCTGCGTCCAGCGATCATACGGATGGTTGTGGCAGCGGGCACACTGGATGCGCACGCCCAGGAAGAGCTGGGCCGTGTTCTCGGCCCGGCGCTGCGTGTCGGCCGAGGCCCGGAAATAGTTCGCGGGCGGGTTGGCAAACGTGCTCCCCTTGGCCGTGAGCAGCTCACGCGCGAAGCGATCGTAGGGCATGTTGTTGCGTGCGGCTTCGACCAGCCAGCCGTGGAACTTTTCGACGCCGGTTGGGGAGAGCTTGCTGGCTTTTACCTGGAAGAGGTCGGCCCATTTCATGGCCCAGAATTCGGCGAATTCCGGTCGGGCCAGCAGCCGATCGATGAGCTGTGTGCGTTTGTCCGCGTTCTTGTCTTCCAGGAACGCCTTGACCTCGGTCACCGTGGGCAACACTCCCAGCAGGTCGAGATAGACGCGGCGGACGAACTCCGCATCGCCGCACAGTTCCGAGGGGGGGATCTGCAGCTTGCGCAGCTTGGCATGCACGATGCGGTCGATGTAGTTGTGCTCGGCGAGCTCGGGCCAGCGGAAGCCCTCGACCTCTTCCAGGTAGGTGAGATTGCAGACGGCGATGTGTTCCTCGAAGCGGGCCAGGAGGGCCGTCTCGCCCCGGCCGCGACACTCGACAAGCCCGCTGGCATTGATCCTGGCCACGCTTTCATCGGTGCTGCTGAAATCTACAAGGCAGGTGACGTCGCGCACGCTGCCGTCGGCGAAATGAGCCAGCACGACGAGCTGTTGCCGCCTGTGGGGCGCGTGCAGCTCGCGCGACTTCGGAAAGACCTCGATCTTGTTACACGCCGAGGCCGAGTTTCGATCGCTCGCGCAGCCCTCCGCGATCCAGCCGCGCAGCACACGGTACGCCGGCGCCGATGGCTTGAGGCGAAGATCGCCGTCGTGCGCAATACGCATGAGTGGCTTGAGTAGTAGCAGACTCTGTTCCGGATCGTGGCGATTGACGCGCCGGCCCATGGCTTCGCGGATCAGCGTGGCTTCATCGAGCTCGGCGAGGTAGCCGCGCAAGGAGAGTCGAAAGCCCCCCTTGCCGGAGGGGGAGCCGTGGCAAGCACCGGCGTTGCAGCCTTGCTTGGTGAAGGCGGGCAGCACCTCGTGCATGAACGAGATCGGCTCGGGGCGGTCCTGGCCCGTGACCGCGACGGCGATTCGTTTTTCCAGCCCGCCCGCCTGCACGACGATCACCGTGCGGCCATTGCCCCGCGGGCTAATGATGCCGTCGTTGACAACCACGATCTTTCGGTCGAGCGTCGTGATCTTCGCACTGTGCGTAAGGTCGACCAGTTCGCGGCCCGGGCCGCGAACTCCGGTCACGATCAGGTGCATCGATTGCCTTGGCCCGCCCAGCTTCACCTGTTCGGGAAAGACGGCGAGCGACTGGACGGGCAGTTCGGCCCGCAACGGCAGAGCCGCCAGCAGCAACAGCGCGAGTGTGAGCGTTCGGGTCATCGTCTTCACACCTTGACCTTGTCATTGATCGGTTTCGGATCGAAGTCGAGCTCGAAGCGGTCGATGTTCAGCCAGGCGAAACTCTGTGCAGGCACCTCGAGCACGCCGTCGCTGGTCTTTTCGAGCACGACGGCCACACCCATGCCCAGGCCGAAGGAGAAGTTCTGCCCGGGGTTGGGATTGATGAAGTTCTTGGAAACTTCAAAGGATTGCGGCTCGCTGCCCAGCGCGGGCAGTACTGGCTGGGTGATCAGCGCCTTGTGGGGCCAGGCTTTCTTGTCCGCGTTCGTGTACTCGAACAGGACCAGCCGCGTGCTGAAGTTCTTGAGGAAAGTCTGCTCGAAGAAGTCGCGCGAAGAAGCTTCGCCGCGGGCGAACATGCGGAGCGTGAAGGTGCCCGCCACCGGGCTGCGGACTTCTTGGGCCAGGATGGCGATCTGCCCTTTGTTGATCTTCAGTGCTCCGCCGCACAGGCCGAGCAGCATGCCTTTGTCGGCGACGCGAATGCCGAAGGCAACGCTGGTTGCCTGGAGGAGGGGCTCAGCCCGCCAGCCGCGCGGCCGCGCCGCGGCCGAGACGGGCTGAATCGACACCGGCCTTTCGAAACTGGCTGCCACCAGGCGCTCATCTTCGTTGTAAATGGGTACGCGGGCCACGTCCCCCGTGCTCGCCACGCGTTCGCTCGTGGCAGGCTCGATGCCGAGCATCTTGTAGATCGGCTCCCCTTGCGTGAGCTTGTGCTCGCGGCCCTCGCGATCGGTGAACGTTCCTTGCCAGTTGATGCCCAGCAAGTGGAAGATGGAGGCCGTCAGGTCGCCCCCCTGGACGCGATCGCGGGTGGGATGGCCGCCGTTCTTGTCGCTGGCGCCGTGGATCTGGCCCCCGGCGATCCCGGCGCCGGCCAGCACGCAGCTGAACACCGAACCCCAGTGATCGCGACCCCCCTTGCCGTTGATCTTGGGCGTGCGGCCGAACTCACCCACGGCCACCACGAGAGTCTCGTCCAGCAGCCCGCGCTCGTTCAGGTCGTCGATGAGGGCCGTGAATCCTACATCGAAGATCGGCGCCAGCACATCCTCCATGCGATCGGCGTTGCGGGCATGCGTGTCCCACATGGGATTGTCGACGGCGTTGTCGCCCGGCTCGCGCGGCCAGCCCACGTGCACCAGACGGACGCCGGCCTCGATGAGGCGACGCGCCAGCAGCAGGCACTGGCCCCACCGATTTTTACCATAGCGCTCACGCACCTTGGCGGGCTCGGCCCGGACGTCGAAGGCCGTGCGGGCCGCATTCGACGTCATCAGGTCGAAGGCTCGCTGCTGGAAGCGATCGTAGAGCTGAACGGCTTCGCCCCGCTCCTGGGCGGCGAAGTGCTGTTCCACTTGCTGCAAGAGCTTGGTGCGGCGCTCGAGCTGCAGGGGAGATAGCTCGGTGAGCTTGAGCCCGCGCACCTGATAGCCGGCATCGGCGGGATTGCCGACGAAGCGATCGGGGTCCCACTGCGCGCCCATGAAGCCGGCCGTCTGCCCGGCGGGAGTGACGCTTTCGTTCAGGCGCATGATGTCCGGGATCCACACGGTGGACAGAGGGGGCAGCTTCTCGCTCGGCTTGAGCCGCTTGACGAGGGAGCCGAAGTAGGGCCAGTCGGTGGGCTGGATGGTGCGCGAGTTCGGGCCGACATACTTGTAGCCTGTCAACACCCAGTAGCCCGACCCATCGTGGTTGTTGTCATTGGTGGACAGAGAGCGACACACGGCGAGCTGGTCGGCCCGCGCCGCTGTGCGGGGCAACAGCTCGCAGAACTGGATGCCGGGCACATTGGTCTGGATCGGCTTGAAGGGCCCGCGGATCTCTGCCGGCGCCTCGGGCTTGGGATCAAAGGTCTCGTGCTGCGGCGGGCCGCCTTGCAAGAACAGGTAGATCACGTTCTTGGCTCGGCCAAATGTCTTGTCGGTGGGTGGAATACCCAGGGGGGCCGTATCGCGGGCCTGCAACAGTTGCGGCAAGCCCAGGCCAAGCAGCCCGAGCCCGCCCACGCCGAGTAATTCGCGCCGCGTGATGCCGTCGCAAAGCCGGGTCGGCCGGTCGTGAATCGTGAGCATGCGCGGAAGCCTCGAGGAAGGAGTCGGGTGCAGCAGTTCTATTCTCGGCGCCTGGGTTCCGGCGCCCAGACACGAACGGACCAAATCCTGCCACATTCAGACCATAGGTCATCCGTGCGATTCGCCGCGGCAATTTCGCTCACGCAACAACGAGCCAGCGCGCATAATAGCAAGAATGCACAGGTCACCACCATGAAGTCACGATCCGCGAAACGCGTTGCCGGGCTGCCCATGCCGGCTGACTTTCCCGACCTGATCCAGCCGGCCGAGCCGGAATCATTGGTCGAGTACTATCAGCCCACCCCGAAGCCGTTCATGTTTCTGCACTCGAGTCATCTGCCCCCCGCTACCGTGACCTTCGCGCACAGTCATCCCTGTGTGGCAGTGCATGGCTGTCTGCAAGGGCCGATCGCGCTGGTTACCAGCAAGCAAGAGCTCGATTTCGATGCCGGGGCGTTCTATTTCCTGCCCGCAGGCCTGCGGCACCACTGGCGCAACCCGGCGCGGCACACCGTGGCCAACTTCAGTGTGCTGGTCGATCATCGCCATCCCGGGACCTGGCCCGCTGCTTCCGGCGTGAAAGAGATGTGTACCGAGCTGCATCGACTGGTGCGGGCCCCGCACCGCTTCAATGTCGCTGGCGACCCGGAGCTCAAGCAAACCTACTGGCAGGTGGCCGACTACTTGATGGCGGATCGCCCGCGGCAGCGCTCGGCGCTGACCGGCTTGTTGCTGGCCCTGGTCGGCCGGGCCCTCGATCTCTTGCAAGCTGAGGACAGGAGCGACCAGGCTCCTTTCGACAAGGCGGACGAGATGCGCCGCTTCTTGCTGTCGCGCGTGACCGACCGGGTGTCGATCGAGGAGGTGGCCCGGGCCGCCCGGTTGAGCCCGACGCGGGCCAAGCAAATCTTCTCGCAGACCTACGGCTGTGGCATTCTCGCCTACTTCAATCAACTCAAGTTGCACCAGGCCAAACGGCTACTGTCGGCTTCAAACCTCACAATCGACCAGGTCAGCCGCAAGCTGGGTTTCTCGACGCCGTCGTACTTCAGCCGCGTCTTTCTCCGCTATACGGGCGAATCCCCCACCGATTTTCGCCTGCAACAGCAAGCAACCTGAAGATACGCCAACCACCGCGGCGCGTTCTGCCAGAACTTCGGCAGCACCGCCACAACAGAAGATTCCCCGTAAGCCGAGCAAGTAGGCGCAGGCCGGCATGGTGTAGATTGCTGCCGCGCACATGCAATTGGGATTCTTTACGCGGGCGGAATCCCGCAGACGCTTGTAAGATATGTGATAAGTTCGTAGACTCACGAATGTTCTTCCTGTTTTCCCAAGTCGAGGACACGAGCCGTCCTGATGATTGGCCGCATCTGAATGTTCGATGGTGGAGAGTTAAGTTTGAAGCTCGAAGCAATGTCATCGGGCGGGGAAAAATCCGAACCGATTCGCGAACTTTTCTTGTTAGCAAGGCGGCGAGTGCTACCTGAGGCTGAGCCTCATCGTGATCGAGGCCCAGCGAGAAACAACTCCGAACGCGGGAATGCCATTCAATGTCAGCGCTTCTGCCCTACTTGACTCATGAGGAGATTCTTGCCCTCGATCTACCGCTGTTTGAAGTGTTCGCCGCGGTGGAGCGCGTCTTCATCGAGCACGCTCGTGGAGCGATTGAGATGCCGCCGAAGATCGGCGTGCATCCGCGTCCCGGGACGTTCATCCATGCCATGCCGGCATTTGTGCCCGCGTTGGGCGTGTGCGGCATGAAGTGGGTTTCCGGATTCCCGGAAAACGCCAACCGCGGGCTGCCCACGATTGCCGGGCTGCTGATCCTCAACGACCCCGACACAGGGCTGCCTTACGCACTGCTCGACGCCCAGTGGATCACGGCTGTGCGCACGGCAATCGTCAGTGGCCTGATCGTGCGCTGTTGCGTGCGGCCGGGCGCGCGGGTGTTGGCCGTGGCAGGATGCGGTGCGCAAGGGCAGCATCATCTCCGCTGTTTATTACACGTGCTGCCGGACATTGAACGTGTTCGCCTCTTCGATGTGCGCGCGGATCTGGCCCGGCGGCTGAGCCAGCATGCAGCCGCGTATACGAAAGCTCTGGTGGAAGTGGCTAATTCGCCCGAAGCCTGTCTGCGCGGCGTGGATGTGGCGGCCACTTGCACGTCAGGCCGGCTAGAGATCGCCGAGGACTGGTTGCCCGCCGGAGGCACGGCCGTCGGCGTTGACAGCAGCGTGGCCTGGGGGCCGCTCTTCGGCAAGGCCAAACTGATCCTTGACGATGAACGACAGGCCCGCGAGTTTGATCGGCATGGCAAGTACCCAGGCGGGCTTCCCGCCGTGTACGCTGAACTCGGGCAGTTGCTTGCAGGGATCAAAACCGGGCGGGAATCGTCCGACGAACGCATCCTGGGCTTGCCGCTCGGGCTAGCCATTGCGGATCTGGCCGTGGCCCAGCTAGTCTGGCAAGCCAGCAACTCAAAGACGTGAGAGGACGACATGCGCTCACAATGGATCTCAACGTGGTGCTTTCCTGTCTTCCTGCTGAGCTGGCAGGCAATTCCCGCGTTCGGCCGCGCGGCAGAAACGGCGGCGGACTGGCTGCCCACCTCTGGTAGGAGCGAAGAGTGGCGGAAGGCCACGGCCGGATGCCGGGCCCGGCTGTCAAGAGTGAACAACGATGATGTCTTGACCAGGAAGTACCTGCCGCACATCACGGCACGCTGCGATATGCTCAACGAGACCAGCAGCATTACGTGGCGAACCTTGCCGGCCGTGGAGATGCTGGAGGACTTGCTGGACGACCTGGCCAAGGGAACAGAGCCCTTGAAACGCTACGCCGGGCAGGGGCTGGCCTTCACCTACTGGTCGGCGACGATGGAGCGTATCGAGACGATCTGGATCCAGGTACCGCCCCGCTTCGATCCGGACAAGAGCTACCAACTTTTCATCTATTACAAGTGCGGCGGCGGCATCCGCCGTGGGCTGGACGGCCGCGCCACGGGCGGACACCGGCCCACTGCCGACATGTGTCGCAAGGTCGAAGACACATTCCACGCCTGGAGCAGTCTCGATATTCAGGTCAAGGGGCGGCGCAACGCCGAAGTCGAGCTGGCCGAGGCCAGCGCGGCCCTGGCCCGCGAGTTCGCCGTGGATCGCGCTCGCGTGTTCCTGTCTGGTTACTCTGATGGTGGTTACACATCACTGTGGCTCGGGTCGCGTTTCCCAGACCTGGTCGCCGGCATCGCACCGGCAGTGGCCAACTGGCAGTATCAGAACGCCGAGTACTACGGGCTGGCCAACTTGCCGGTGCTGGTGGTCGATGGCTGGAGCGACGGTGGCTATGTCGAAATGAACTTCAGCCGCTTTCATACGCTCAGTTCCATGGGGCATGATGTCACCGCCCTGTTTGGCAAGCACGGGCATACCTACGCGCCGTACGAAAGCGAGGCCACCTTCGCCAGGATCATGGCCTGGGCACGAACCAAGAAACGCAATCTCTATCCAAAGAAGATCCAGTACGCCACCTGGAACCTGCTCTGGCACCGCTGTTACTGGCTGGCGATCGAACGCATGTACGAGCCGACACGTGCAGCACGTGTCACGGCAGAGGTGACCGAGGGCAATCGCATCATCGTGAGGGCTGACAATATCGCTGCCTACAAGTTGTTCCTCGACAAACATCTAGTAGACCGCGACCAACGCGTTACCGTGCTCACCAACGGTGTGGAAACGTATCGCGGGCCGTACCAGTCCGAAGTGTTGATCGAACTTGGCCCGCGTCCGATGGGCAAATTCGTAAAGAGCCCTGAACTTCCCGGCGACATCACGGGGGTGTTGCTGTGGAGCACTTACGCAGCGAACGATGGCGACGTGTTCATTCCGAGCCGGCGTTGGCTGTCGGTTCGCCCCACGGGTGGCGATAAGGCGGCCCGTGAAGCCTGGGCAGCCCTCGTCCCGGATGACGCGAAAGCCGATACCGAGATCACCGAGGCCGACATCGCCGCTTGCAACTTGAAGATCTATGGTGGCCCCGAGATCAACAGGTTCGCGGCCCGGATTGCCGGCGACTTACCCATCAAGCTTGAAAAGGGCGCGATCCGCGTGGGCAAGCGCGTCTACGAAGAGCCCACTCATGGCGTGAAGTTCATCCATCCCAATCCACTCAACCCGAAGAAGTATGTCATCGTTCATGCTGTCAACGATCCGGCGACGGCCCGCCAGCACGGCTTCTTCGACATGAAGAAAAATGACGAGTTTCGATCGGGTGACTGCCTGGTCTACGGAGTGCGCAGCCCGGCGCCTCGCTATGGCCCGGCGCACGGCAGCCGCGACTGGGTCATCGAACGACAAGTGTTCGATGCAAACTGGCGCGTGGCCGACACGGCACCGCTCGGACAGGCCACTACCCGCTTCGACCTGAATTCCCTATTGCGGCTCAAGGCCGACGCCGCCCGCGCCGCCACGGGCGTGGACGCGGCCATCATGTATCGTTTTCCACAGCGCTGGAACCGCTGGGAAACGAGCATCCGGCAAGGGCCGGTCACTGCACACGACCTGGGCGTCACCAACGTGTTTCCCGAGTACATCACGATCGGCGAGATGCGTGGCGAAGATCTGCGTGCACTGGCCCGAAGTGCGGCCGCGACCACGATCCTGTTCGACAAGCGTGATCCGGCTTACGATCCGAAGTCCTCGCTCTTGTTCGATGACATCGATCCAGACCGCAGCTATCGGGTCGCAATCGACTACGGTGGCAGCGTTTCCCGCGCCACGGCCTATCGTGTGGATCCAGCCAAGTTGCCGTCAGACTTTGTCTTTCGCAATGAGAAGGAGTTTCTGGCGGGCAGCCAGGCGAACTACCTCCCCTTGCGCCGGCCGCGGCTAGCCGATTTCGAGTTCACGCAAGCGCTGACCAGATACTTTCAGAAAAACGGGACGGTGGCCCCGCGGCGGTCTTGCTTCGATCTGGTGCAGTATTTGGAGAATCCCGAGGCCAACGACTTCTGCGGTTACGATTGGCTGCACCTCAACCTGGCCGAGCGCGGACTATTCCACCTTGCGTTCAAAAAAACAGGTGACCAGGAGTTGTTGCCCCCGCGGCGTAACTCGAAGAAGTTCGCAGCCCCCGACCTGGCTCGCGGAGAGGCAACCTGGGACCTGTCGGAACTGGACAAGAAGCTGCCCATCCGAGTGACCTCAACGGTGAGATCCTATGCCATCGTTGCGGGCGACAAGGCGTCCCATGGCCTTGCACCGGCCAGTACGAAAGATGGTGTTGTGGGCCGACTGACGCTCTTCCGGGTCGACCTGGAGAACCGCGGTCGCGACA
>JBFWSD010000099.1:0-11111 GCA_050248575.1 Gemmataceae bacterium | reverse complement strand
ATTCGTGATCAGCGTGTGCATGTTCATCAGCTACTACCGGATGGTACACGAGTTCAATGTCAGCAACCCCGCCGGCGCCAGCCTGGCCCAGCGTGTGGAGGCCGCCAGTTCCAAGCAGCTCACGGACGGCAATAACCTCACCACCGACTGGGTCGCCCGCGTTCCATGGATCGATCGCTACAACATTGATTACTTCGTCGGCGTCGACGGCATCAGCATGCCCTTGATCTTGCTCACCACGCTGTTGAGCTTCCTGGCCATGCTGGCGAGCTGGAACATCGAACGGCACGTGCGGGGCTACTGTATTCTTTTCTTGCTGCTGTAAACGGGCATGCTGGGCACGTTCCTGGCACTCGATTTCTTCCTGTTTTACATCTTCTGGGAAGTGATGCTGTTGCCGATGTACTTCCTGATCGGCATCTGGGGCGGCCCGCGCCGCGAATACGCAGCCATCAAGTTCTTCCTTTACACCTTGCTGGGCTCGGTGTTCATCCTGATCGCGCTCCTCGGCTTCTACTTCACGAATGTGCGTGATTTCGTGGACCAGGGCTACGTGAAGCTGGCCGCCGAGCAGGAAGTGGAGAGGCAGCAGCCCGGGCTCAAGCAGCGTGCCGCCGACCAGTTCAGAAAACAGGTGGAAGAAGAAGAGCCGCTGGTGGCCATCAACACCTTTGACTTGCTGACGCTGCAGCGCGTGGGTCTGACGGCGGCCCGTGTCATTGACGGCAAGGAACCAAGCAAGGAAGATGTGCCCGGCCTGCGCGAAGCGGGCGGCAACGCCGAGAAGATCGCCGCGGTGAAGGGGCGCCTCGATCCGAAGAGCCAGGTGTTCTTCACCAAGGGCTTCCAGATCACGATGTTCTTGCTGCTGTTCATCGGCTTTGCCATCAAGGTGCCGTTGTTCCCGTTCCACACGTGGTTGCCTGACGCACACGTGGAAGCGCCGACGCCGATCAGCATGATCCTGGCGGGCGTGCTGCTCAAGCTGGGCGGCTACGGCATCCTGCGCATCGCTTATCCGATCTGCCCGTGGGCGGCCGAGTATCTGGCTTATTACCTGGCCCTGTTTGGCATCATCAACATCGTCTATGGTGCCTTCGCGGCCATGGCCCAGACCGACTTCAAGAAACTGGTGGCGTACAGCTCGATCAGCCACATGGGCTACGTCATCCTCGGCATCGCCGTGTGGAAGGTGACCGCCGGGCAGTCGCAGTACTGGTCGTGGGGCATGAACGGGGCCATGTTCCAGATGATTGCCCACGGCATCAGCTCGGCGGGCATGTTCTTCCTGGTGGGGGTGATCTACGACCGAGCCCACCACCGCAACCTCGATAACTTCCGCGGGCTGATGGAGCCGATGCCGCTCTACGGTGGCATGAGTGCGGTGCTTTTCTTCGCGGCCCTCGGTTTGCCCGGCTTGTGCGGCTTCCCCGGCGAATTCATGGTCATCCTGTCGACATGGAACTATAGCCGGCTGTTTGCGGTGCTGGCGGCCCTCACCGTGGTGATCACGGCCGCCTACATCCTGTGGACCATGCAACGGGTCTACCTGGGGACCAACCCGGCCTACAAGGACTATCAAGACATGACGCTCCGCGAGGTGCTGTGCATCACCCCGCTGGCAATACTGGCCATTGTGCTGGGGATCCTGCCCCAGTTGCTCTTGTCGTGGATGTCGCCGAGCGTGACCGGGCTCGTCCAGACCCTGGCACAGATGAAGTGATCGCAACGGCCCTTTGCGAAACCGATTTCACCCATGAAGCGATGCTGACATGCTGTTGAGCTTATCCGCCATCGATCGATACTTGCGGGCCCTCGAGCTGGACCTGGTGGCCTTTCTGCCGGAGCTGCTCCTGTGCATGGCCATCGTGTTTCTGCTGGTCCTGCGGCTCACGAAGATGACCGACCGCTGGCACATGGGGGAGGTCTCCTTCATCATCACGCTCCTGGCCCTGCTGGTGAGCTGGTGCCAGTGGAGTGGCTACGGCGAGGAATACGGGCTGTTCACGCCGCTCGACATCGACGTCATTTCCAAGCAGCACGAGATGTTCAGCGGGCTCCTCGTCTACGACAACTTCACCATATTCTTGCGCATGTTCCTGATCGGCTTCGCGGCACTGGTGATCTGGCTATCGCTCCTGACCGGAATCCCGGAACGCGAAGATTCGGCCGACTTTTGCGTGCTGCTGCTCGGGGCGACGGTGGGCATGAGCCTGATGGCCTCCGCCAATCACCTGCTGATGGTCTTCATCGCCGTGGAAATGGCCAGCGTGCCCAGCTATGCCCTGGCCGGGTTCTTGAAGACCAAGCGGCAATCCAGCGAAGCCTCGCTGAAGTATGTGGTCTACGGGGGCGGCGCGGCCGGTGTGATGCTCTTTGGCATCAGCCTGATCGCGGGCACCTTCGGCACGGGCTACCTGCCCGACGTGGCCAAGGGTTTTGTCGCCGTGCTGCATGAAGGCAGCGACCCTTCACAAAAGATGGTGCTGTTGCTGGGTACGCTCTTTGTGCTGATCGGTGTGATGTTCAAGATCGCGGCGGTGCCCTTCCACTTCTGGTGCCCGGACGTGTTCGAAGGGGCCGCCACCGAGGTGGCTGCTTTCCTGTCGGTGGCTTCCAAGGGAGCCGCGCTGGCACTGCTGGCCCGCTTTGCCTTTGTGCTGTCCGGGCTGGCCGCACTGACCACGCGACATTACGCTTCCTGGCACGAGATCGCCCAGTTCTTGATCCCGGGACTGGCGTTCCTGGCGGCCCTGACTGCGACGTTCGGCAACCTGGCCGCTTTCCCGCAAACCAATCTCAAACGCCTGCTGGCCTATTCCACGATCGCGCACGCGGGCTACATGATGATGGGACTGGCCACACTCTCCAAGGAAGGAGCCGGCGCCGTCCTGTTCTACCTCGTGGCCTACCTGTTCATGAACCTGGGCGCTTTCGCCATCGTGGCCTTTCTGCGCAACCAGACCGGTTCGGAAGACCTGAACGACTATCGCGGCCTGATCTATCGAGCCCCGCTCATGACGGTGCTGCTCGCCGTGTTTCTGCTCAGCTTGCTGGGCATTCCGCCGCTGGCGGGCTTCGCGGCCAAGTTCCAGATCTTCCGGGTGCTGTACGACGCGGGCAACAGTTACAGCACCCACGGCGACGTCAGCCTGGGCTACACCATGTATGCCTTGCTGGTGGTCGGCGGCATCAACACGGTGATCAGCGCGGTGTACTACTTGAAGGTCATGAAGGTAATGATCCTGGAGCGTTCCCTGGAAGAGCTGGAAGGGGAAGAGCCGGAGCCGTTGCCCGTCACGCCGGGCTCGGCGTTCTACGGAATGCTGCTGGCGGGTATGATCTTCTTCGTGGGGATCTTCTGGAACCCGCTGGCGCGGGCAACCGACGCAGGGGTGAACCGCTTCTACAAGGCCCCGCGGCCCATGTCCCAGGCGACGGCACAGCAGGTGAAGCCATCATGATCGATGCCTCGACGCTCAGTCTCTTGCAAGAGATCGTTCGCCGCGAGAGCCGCTCGCTGATGCATTACACCAGCGAGGCTTACCCGTGGACCGGCGCGGCCGCCCGTGAAGTGCTGGCCAAGCTCAACAAGATGATCGCCGCCGAGCAAAAGGCCGTGGAACGGCTGGCCCGGCTGCTGTCCCGTCGTCGGCTGCCCTTGCCCTATATCGGCGCCTATCCCGATTTCACTGGCGTCAATTACGTCTCGCTCGATCACCTGCTGCCGCTGCTCATCGAGCACCAGAAGAAGGGCATCGAACAGCTCGAACGCGATCTCACTTGCCTCTACGAGGTCGAGGTCCGCGAGCAAGTCCAGGGCATCCTCGACGTGAAGAAGGAACACCTCACCCAGCTCACCGCGCTGAAAGACTCTGCCACCGCGGGCACCGTCGGCGCGGGCTACGCCTGATCCCGCCTGTCAGTGTCCCTTGCCCTCGGGTTTGTGCTCGGCGGTGGGCTTGTTCTCTTTGTTGTCGGGCTTTTGTTCCTTGGCCCGGTCGGGTTTGGCCTCGCCGTCAGCGGCATCCTCTTCGTCTTTGTGCTTGTTCTTCTTTTTCTTCTTTTTCTTGACCTCGTGATCCGGGCCGTCCTCATCGAAGTCGGCTTCGTCCGAAAGCTCATCGTGTTCGGGCTCCACCTGCCCCCCGGCGCCGGTAAGGCCGAGCGGAAAGCGGTAGATGATCGTGACCAAGATGATCAGGAACAAGGTGGCGATGCCCGCCTCGGGATACTCCTGCACGCCGCAGGCCAGCCCGACTACCACCGAGGCCAGCACGAAGGTGATGTCCTTGGGGTCGCGAATGGGCACGCGGTAGCGGATGATCGACAGGGCGCCAAACACGCCGAAGGCCCGGGCCACGCTGTTGCCAATGATGGCAATCACGAGCGACACCAGCACTCCCAGCAGGATGATCGAATGGGCGAAGTTCCGCGAGAACTTCTTGCCCGAGAATGTCTTGGCATACGTGAAGGCAATCGCATACGAGTAGATCGTGGCAAACAGGAGCGTCACGATGGCTTGCGTGAAGTCGATCTGGCCGCCGTGGCCTTCGAGATGCTGCAGAAGCCAGTCCATAGAATAGGTCCCTGTGTAGGAGGCGCGCAGTCGTCAGGGACATCCTACGAAGTCTTGCTGCACCGCCCAACCAGGCAGTGCCAAGGCGAGCACAGGTGGGCTGCAGAATCAGGCGGTTATCGGCTGGCAGCACCTAACAGCTTGCTCGAGAGTGCGGGCAATTTCCTTCCAACCAGTCTGTTCGTTGGGCACTTCGGCGAAGGCGTGCGGGCTGCCAATCCTCACCGAAACCACACCCGGGCGGGGCAAGCGCTGGATCGGCGGCCATACCGCATGCGTGCCGGACAGATAGCACGGGATCACCGGCACGCTGGTTCCGGCCACCAGCATGCCGATGCCAGGCTTGAAGGAGCCCATGGCGCCGTCGCGGCTGCGCGTCCCTTCCGGGAAGAGAATGTAGCCGCAGCGCTGTTCGACCAGGCGCTGGCGTAATTGCATGAGCGCGTGCGGCCCGCAGCGGCGTCGCCACAAGGGCAGGGCATTGAGCATGCCCGCCGCGAATACCCGTCCCAGGCGATTGTCAAAGAACGTATCGCCTGCCGCGATCGGAAAGACTTGATCGCGCAGCCGCCAGGGCAGCAGGGCGCCCAGCACCAGCGCGTCGAGATGACTGGCGTGATTCGCCACCAGCACGAACGGCAACTCGGCGGGCAAGTTCTCGCGTCCCTCGACCCGGACGCGATGCGCCAGTCGGAGATAGGTCCGCACCAGCGACCACCAGCCCAGGTGGGCGGCACTCTCGAACAGCCCGTTCTCGCGTTGCAAGCTGCCCAGGCGGTCGTGCCAGCTCAGCCCAAGATCACGGGCCGGTTGCAGTTTCCAGTCGTTCATCGCAGGAATCCCCAGCGTCTCTCAGCCCCTGCTCAAAATGCGGGCCGGTTCGGTGAGGCCGAAGCCGATGAAGTAGCCCACGTAATGAAACGCCACCGGTGCCACCAGGATGAGGCTGTCAAAGCGGTCGAGCAGCCCGCCGTGTCCGGGCAGCGTCGTGCCCATGTCCTTGATGCCCAGGTCGCGCTTGATCGACGACAGCATCAGGTCGCCAAACTGCCCCAGGATGCTGATCAGCGCCCCGAGCGTGAGCAGGAAGAACAGATTGTCGAGCAGGCTGCCCGCGAACACGAAGTGGCCGATCACGGTGACCAGGAGCGAAGTCAGCACCAGGGCGCCCAGGGCGCCCCCCACGGTCTTGCGCGGGCTGGTGTGCGGCGCCAGTGGGATGCGGCCCAGGCACTTGCCCACGATGTAAGCGAACACGTCGTTGCAGCCGATCGCGACCAGGATCAGCAACAGGATCGGTCGGTAGTTGGCCTCGTTGGCCATGTAGCCGAGATGGCCGAGGGCGCAGCCGAAGAGCGCGAAACCAAGCACGCCCAGGGCCACACGCTGGATGTAGCCCTGCGGGCGGTCCGCCAGGATCGCCACCAGGGCGATGCTGCCCGCGCACAAGGGAAACAGGGCCACGAACAGATCGTACCAGTGATCGAAAGTCGCGAAGGTAACCGCCAGGATGCCAAGCACGACGGCCAGGCTGATCGCTTTCTCACGGAACAGGCCGGTGGCCCGCGCGTACTCCTGGTAGCAGAGCAGGCTGAGCACGGCCACGCCGGCAATCGTCCAGGCAGCACCCAGCAAGATCGGCCCCAGCAAGAGCGGGATGATGACCAGCCATGACCAGTATCGCTGAAACAGCTCGCGGCGCTGTTCCGCGCCGATGTAGCCCAGGCGCGACAGCAGCAGAAAGACGCACGGGGCGAGCAACACCACGAGCGTCAGGCCGAGCACCATGCCGATGGTGACCGGATGATCGAAGGCGTGCTGGTAACCGAACAGTCGTTCGCGTGTGATCGTGTTCATGATCGTTGCTGATGGAGAAAGGAGGCGATGGTTTGCAGGCGGCGCAGGGTCGTGAGCGCCGCGCCCGCGCTGATGACGATCAAGGCCAGTGCGGGCAGTCCCAGGCCGGCCAAAACGATCGGCTCGGCGGGCAAGCAGGCCATGCCGAGCGCAACCGCAATGACCGCCGCCATGCGCTGCGGCTTGGCCATCGGGCCGCGAAAGTCCTGGGCGGCGCCGAGCGACTTGCCCATGGCCCGCACATACGCTGTGAGGAGCGCGAAGCAGGCAGCCAGTGCTCCCAGCAAGAGCGAGCTGCTCGCCGCCATTCCCAGGCCGATGAGCGTCGCCGCATCGGAGATGCGATCGGGCACTTCGTTGAAGAGTTCGCCGGTGACCGAGACGCGGCCCCCTTCGATGGCCACCATGCCGTCGAACATGTTGGCCAAGAGCCGCAGAAGTACCAGCAGTGCCGCACCCGCCCAGGCCAGCCTCTGTTCCAGCCCCGCAAGTGTGACGGTCCAGGCCAGAAGCACGCCGGCCCCCACGCCGCAGCCCATGCCGGCCAGCGAGATCGCGTTGGGCGAGATTCCCAGGTCGACCAGCAAACTGGCGCAGCGCCGGGACAAGCTCCAGTCGCGGGCGGCAATCGGCCGCCGTTCCCCCTGCATAGATGCTGTCGTGTTCATGTGTGATGCTCGCGTGCGACGGTTCCAGACTGGCGGGCATGGTAGCCGGGCAACTTGCCCGTTTCCAGCCAGCTTGCCCGGGGCCGGCAACCAGTGGACCGTGGCAAGCCAGGCATGCTGGGGCTGCTCACCAGAAGCCTGCTTCTGATAGGCACGCAGAGAAGCGAAGTGTCACACAATGTCGTCGGGCGGGGCAGGGATGGGAGGTCAACACCCGGCAACCTAGACCGAGAAAGAGGAGTGCATCCAGCCCTTCATTCTCGATTTCGGTTGCCCGGTTGGTCCTTGCAACTCGGCGCAAAGCTTCTCACGCAGACCGATCAGTGATCGTGGTGTCCGTGAAAAAGCATGTTCTTCGGGTCGCCCTTGGCAAGCACGTAGGCCACCAGGTCGAGGATCTCTTCTTGGGTCAGCTTGTCGAGCAGCCCCTTGGGCATGATCGAGGTGGGCGATTTGGTGCGGCTGGCAATGTCCGACTTCTTGATCACGATGGGGGCCGCCTTGGCCAATGGGTTCTCGATCAGCTTCACCGCGTCGCCCGCTTCATCCAGGATCAGGCCGGTGTGGATCTTGCCCGCGTTGGTCTCGATGATGAAAGTCTGGAACTTCTCATTGATGCGATGCGAGGGCTCGACGATTTCACGCAAGATGTCGGCGGACTTCAGCTTCGGATCGGGCTTGGTCAGGTCGGGGCCAAACTCGCTGCCCACGCCATTCAGCTTGTGGCAAGCCACGCACGAAGCGACCGAGAAGATCTGCTTGCCGTTGGCGAACGAGCGGCCGTGCTCCAGTTTTTCGACCAGCCCGGCGAGCTCCTCGAACTTCCATTCTTTGCGCGGGCGGTTGAACTTGAGCAGTTCGTCCGCGATGGGCAGAGGATGCTTGGCGAGGTAGGCTTCCGGCCCGGCCAGGTATTCTTCCAGATCTTCGACCACGTAGAGCGCGCCGAACATGCGCCGCCAGTGGCCCGGATAGGTGCAGACGTAGGGATAGACGCCCGCTTTCTTGGGCGCCGTAAAGCTGAGCTGTTGCACGTCGCGGGGCTGCAAGAGTTTGCTGGCCAGCAGCACCTTGTTCGATTTCGGGATGAACTGCCGGGCCAGCGCCCCCGGATCAGTGGCGGATGCTTCCCCGAGCAACCCGACTTCCTCGAGCGAGCCTGGCTGCAACAGTACCAGGTTGTGCGGCATCAGGTCGTTGTTCTCGAAGATGATCTCGACTGGCTTGCCTGCCTGCACGATCAGGCGTTCCTTGTCGTAGAGCATCTGATCGACGAGTGTGCCCAGGCGCAGGATGCGCACGCCGAGCTCGCCCAGGTCTCTCCTGGCCTTGCGCGCTTCCTCGACGGGCAGCAGCGGCGTGAGGGCGTAGGCAAGCTGCATGGCGTCGAGTGCCGCAGGCGTGGTTCGCTCATTCGCGGGCAGCTTGCGGACGTAGCCCGTGATGCTGTCGAGCAACGGCCTGGCTTCCTCGGCGGGCCAGTCTTTCGTCGGGATGCGTTGCAGCGCGCGGATGGCGGCATGGCGGTCGACGTCGTCACGGACGAACTTCGCCAGTGACTTGAAGGTGGCGGCTTCCTGCCCGCGCACCGTGGTGAGGGCCAGCATGGCTTGCCGGCGAATGGTGCTTTCCGGCCCGCCGCCGGCCAGCTTGAACTCGACCTGTTCCGCCGGCGCGGGGTTGTTCTTCTGCACGAAGACCTCTTGGCGACGCTGGTCGAGCACCTTGAGCGTGAAGTTGTCGAGCCGCTTGCCCAGGCTGCCATCGGTGCGATTGAAGATACGAATGGCGTCGATGGGCAGCTCGGCGCCCAGATCGACCTCCCACCACGGGTTGGGCGTGTTTTCCTGGGTATGGGTCTGCCCGCCGCCGCCGTAGGAGCCGTTCTTGTTGCCGTCGATGGCGTTGCTGGCTGGGCCATTGTGGGCCATGTTCTTCTGCGTTGCCTTGCCGGCGCGGGCCACATTGCGGCCCCCGCTCAGCACCTCCACTTCGGCCAGCGTCAAGGTGCGCCGTCCCTCGAGCTCGATGCGGACGAAGCGGCCCAGCGTGCCTTTCTTGTTCGGCTCGGCGGAGCCCAGCCCGTCGGGCAGCTGGTCGAGCAACGGGGCCACCTTCGGATAAAGCGCGGCGCGCAGCCCGGGATCGCGCACCAGCGACATGGCGCCTACCAGGTCGTGGAGGGCCGCCACCGACTTGACACCCGTGGCCCAGGCCTTGTCGATCGAACCGTCGGCCGCGATCAATGCTGCGAAACCAAGCTGCCTCGTCACGGGCAACTGGGCCGACTTGGCCATCTTTTCCAGCTCGCCGCGCACGCCCTTCAACTCTTCGGCGGGCCGATCCGTCAACAATCGGACCAGGTCGAAGACGACGCTCTCATCCTGCGCGCTCTTGAGCTCGTCTTGCCCGCGAATGGCATCGACCAGCACATCGATCGGCTTCTTCTTCTCATCGCTGGCCAGGCCGGCCAGCGCCTCGCGCCGCAGCTCGTCGCGCACACCTTTGCGGAAGAGCAACTCGAGATAGACAGCGCGGGAACGCTTCATCTTCAAGATCTCTTCCGTCGACAGATTCTTGAGAAAGTACCGTGCCCCCACGTCGCTCGTGAAGTGGATGGTCTGCCCCTTGGCGAGGGCAGCCTTCACGACCGGGTCGAGGGCTTTCATGGTCTCGCCACGCGTGAAGTCGAGATAGATGTCGCTCGGGTGTTCGGCCGAGATGAGCGGAATCTCGATGGCCTCGGGTTCCTTGAAGAAGCTGGCGGCCCGCACCGCTTCCAGGCGAACGCGCGGATGCGCATCCGCCGCCTGCTTCTTGAGAAGGACCAAGGCCTCGGGGACGCTCTCACGCCAGTAACAGAGCACGCGCGTGGCGGCTGCCCGTGCACGGAAATCAGGCGAGCCTAGCAATCGCTTCAACAGGTCGACATCCACCACGTTGTGATGCTGATGGACCCACAATGCTTCCAGCAGATGATGCTGGTAGTTCGGGTCCTTCGCGTCGAGCATGCCCAGCCACTTCTTGACGGCGGGAATCACGTCGCCCGTCTTGCGGCCGCTCAGCTCGATGCGGGCACGATAGCGCACGCGATTGTCGGGATTCTTCAAGACGTCGAGGACGTTGTCGATCGGGGCGCCGGCGATGGTGACCGGCTTGGCGAGGTCGCGGCCCTTGTAGGTGACACGATAGACGCGGCCATGCTTGCGATCACGGCTGGGATCGCGCAGGTTGTGTTGCATGTGGCCGATGATCGGGTTTTGCCAGTCGGTGAAGTAGAGGGCGCCATCCGGCCCGACCTCGAGATCGGCGGGCCGGAAGCTCGGATCGGTCGACGACACGATCGGTTCCACTTCCACACCTTCGAAGCTCGAGCCTTTGTCGTTGATCTTGTACTGCAAGATGCCCTGGAAGCCGATGACATTGGCTACCAGCAAGTTGTCTTGTATCTCGGCCGGAAAGTGGGCCGACGAAAGGATCTCCGTGCCCGGGCAGGGCCGCGTTCGTTGCTTGTAGAGTGTCGGCGGCCGGCCGTGCTTGGCCGGGAAGTCGAGATGCCCCGAAAACAACGCGCCGTGATAGGGCACCGCTCCGGTGCCGTCGTGGATGAAGTCTTGCCCCCAGCGATCGAAGACGTGCCCGTGCGGGTTGGCGAAACCGTAGGTGACATAGACCTCAAACTTCTGCCGCCGCGGGTCGTAACGGAACACGCCAGCGTTGACGCAGCGCTCGGGCGGGCCATACGGCGTCTCCACCTGCGTGTGATGGAAGGTGCCCTCCTGGAAGTAGAGTGCACCGCCCGGATCGAGCGTGAAGCTGCTCGAGGTGTGGTGAGTGTCGGCCGAGTCGATGCCGCTAACTACGCGAACGCGGACATCGGCCTTGTCATCGCCGTCCGTGTCCTTGAGGAACAGAATATCCGGGGCCATGGCAACCAGCACGCCGCCGTTCCAGAATTCGAAGCCCGTGGGATTGTGCAGATCACTCACGAAGGTCTTGCACTTGTC
>JBFWSD010000098.1:0-11132 GCA_050248575.1 Gemmataceae bacterium | reverse complement strand
AGACTGTACGGAGCCGAGCCGGCTAAAGCCGGGACTCCAACATAAAAAAGGAGCAAAGGAGGTCAACTTAGGGTCTTGTTTCTAGAATGAACGGCATCACTTGTTCGACTCGTTTTTCAGGTTCGTTTCTTCAACCTCTTTCCTGCCGCTGGCGCTAGCCGCGCGCGTACCCATCGGGCGAGGTTCCGATCTCCCCGGCGCGGCCGGTACCGGGACGAAAGCGGGGACAAGGAGAATGTGGCCAGAAGGGAATCTTGGACAGGACTTGTCCGCGCCAGATCTTGGTGCTGATTCGCAAGCCAGCCTCACAAAGGAGATGACGTACCATGCCAGAAGCCAAAGGACGCCGAGACATGCCGGCGCGGGCCAGGCCGGCCCGCAAGCCGAGTGGATATGAAGGTTTGCCGCAGGACGACATGGACGAGCCGCGCGAACCACGCACCCCGCCCCCGCCGCGCGCCGAAGGCGAGGGAGACGACTTCCAGGGCGGCTTCGACGAGGAAGTCAACAGCCGCTACGAAGAGATCAAACGCGGCACCAACACGCACATCAGCGAGCTGCAGCAGATGACCATGGCGCAGCTCCTCAGCATTGCCAAGGACGAGAGCATCTCCGAATACACCGGGCTCAAGAAGCAGGACCTGATCTTCAAGATCCTGAAGGAACGGGTCAAGCAGAACGGGCTGATGTTTGGCGAAGGCACCCTCGAGGTGCTGCCCGACGGCTTCGGTTTTCTGCGCAGCCCGGATTACAACTATCTCCCCTGCCCCGACGATATTTACATCTCGCCCAGCCAGATCCGGCGCTTCGGGCTGCGCACGGGCTCGACCGTGGCCGGGCAGATCCGCCCGCCCAAGGAGAACGAACGCTACTTCGCCCTGCTGCGCGTCGAGGCCATCAACTACCACGATCCCGACCTGCTCACCCAGAAGGTCGTCTTCGACGACCTCACGCCGCTCCATCCCGACAAGCGGCTGATCCTGGAAGCCGAGCCGAACGAGATCAACATGCGCGTCATGGACCTGGCCACGCCGATCGGCAAGGGGCAGCGCGGGCTGATCGTGGCCCCGCCGCGCACCGGCAAGACCATCCTCTTGCAAAAGATGGCCAACTCCATCCTGCGTAATCATCCCGATTGCTACGTCATCGTGCTGCTCATCGACGAGCGGCCCGAAGAAGTGACGGAAATGGAACGCACCGTGAAAGGGCCGCACGCCGAGGTCATCAGCTCGACCTTCGACGAACCGGCCAGCCGCCACGTGCAGGTCAGCGAGATGGTGATCGAGAAGGCCAAGCGCATGGTCGAGTACGGCATCGACGTGGTGATCCTGCTCGATTCGATCACGCGTCTGGCCCGCGCTTACAACACGGAAGTGCCGCACTCGGGCAAGATCCTCTCCGGCGGCGTGGACGCCAACGCCCTGCACAAGCCGAAGCGCTTCTTCGGGGCGGCCCGCAACATCGAAGAAGGGGGCAGCCTGACCATCATGGCCACCGCCCTCATCGACACCGGCTCACGCATGGATGAAGTGATCTTCGAAGAGTTCAAGGGCACGGGCAACATGGAACTGCACCTCGACCGCCGCCTGGTCGACAAGCGCGTGTGGCCCGCCATCGACGTCAACCGGTCCGGCACCCGCAAGGAAGAACTCCTGCGCGATCCGGAAGAGCTGCGGCGGGTCTATATCCTCCGCAAGGTGCTGAGCGACATGAACCCGGTGGAGGCCATGGAACTGCTGGTCAACCGCATGAGCCGCACCAAATCGAACGCCGAGTTCTTGATGAGCATGAACCTGGCGTGATCCGCTTCCCAGTACGAACCCAACACGAAGCCCGGCCTTTCGAAGAGGCCGGGCTTCTTCGCGCTTGAGGGACCGACGACATGAAACCGCTGGAAGCCTTGCTGCGCGCCTTCGTGGATCAGCATCCGGAAGGGGCAGCCCATGCCTTCGAGGCCCTCAGTCACGCCGATCAGCAGCGGCTGCTCAATTCGCTGCCCGTGCGCGTGGCGGTCTCGCTGCTCGAACGCATCAACCCCGACCTGACCGGCGTGCTCCTGGAACAGCTCAAGGTGGAACGGATCGGCGAGTTGCTGGCCGACATGACGCCGCGGGCCGGCTCGGCCCTCTTGCATCGGCTAGAAGAGGGCAAGCGGGCCGAGCTGATGAGCCGGCTGCCCTCGCACGTCAGCCGACAGCTGGGCGAGCTGGCCCAGTATCCCGAAGAGTCGGCGGGTGCGATCATGGAGCCGCGCGTGGCCAGCCTGCCCATCGATCTCACCGTGCAGCAGGCCATCTCGCAGATCCGCAAGACGCCGCGCGACGTGCTCTATTACCTCTACGTGACGCAGCGCGATCAGACCCTGACCGGCGTCCTCAACATGCGCGACCTGCTGCTGGCCAACCCGCGCGATCCCATCGAGGGGCTGGTCAAACGCAATGTGCTGGCCGTGCCCGATACCATGGACCGCGAAGAAGTGGTGAACATGATGCGCGAGAAAGGGCTACTCGCCCTGCCCGTCGTCGATCTCGAGGGCCGCCTGGTCGGCGTCGTCAAGCACGACGAGGCCTTGCACGCGGGCCAGCTCGAAGCCTTCGAGGACCTGCAAAAAATCGTCGGCGCCGGGGCGGACGAACGGGCCCTGTCCCCCGTTTCCAAAGTGATTCGCAGCCGGCTGCCCTGGCTCTACGTCAACCTGCTGACCGCGTTCCTGGCCTCGGCGGTGATCGGTCTGTTCGAAGGGCTGATCGCGCAGATTGCCGTGCTGGCGGTTCTCTTGCCCGTGGTCGCCGGGCAAGGAGGCAACACCGGGTCGCAATCGCTGGCCGTGGTCATGCGCGGGCTCGCCCTGCGCGAGATCATCCCCAGCTCGCGCCGGCGCGTGATCCTGAAGGAACTCATGGGCGGCTTACTGAACGGCGTGTTCGTGGCCCTTGGCACGTCGCTGGCGGTGTTCGTGTGGCGGTTGATCGCTCAGGACCCGCTGCACAGCTGCACGGCCATGGCGCTGGTGATCGGGCTGGCCATGATCGTGAACATGTCGGTGGCGGCCCTGTCGGGGGCAGTGATCCCGATGGCCCTCAAGGCCATGGGCCGCGACCCGGCCCAGTCGGCGGGCATCTTCCTCACCACGGTGACCGACGTGGTCGGCTTCAGCGCGTTCCTCGGCCTGGCACTGCTCTTTCAAAGCATGCTGGTTTGACGGTTATCGACGAGGCACCCAGTTGGAGATGGTCGGCCCGGGCAGCGGCGGCGGAGCGGCAGGAATGCCCGGCGCGGGGGGTGGATCGATGCGCTCGTCTTGCCGCGGTGGAGGCGGGGTCTTCGCCGGCGGCGGGCTGAAGATCCCGAACGGATTGGCATCGGGCGGAATCGTCGGGGAGTAGTAGCTCTCGCCCACGCTGGGGACGGCTTGGTACTGATACGTGAACGGCGTCGCGTAGTAGTTCTGGTAGCCCTGCTTGACGCGGTAGCTCTCGAAGCCGCGCGGTGTGATGCGCTGATGGATGTAGCCCGGGTCGACGTTCAGACCCTCGGCGCTGAACGGGCCAACGCTCTGATAGCCCGTGGCGGGCGGAAACGCCGAGTAAGTGCGATAGCTGTAGGGAGAGTTCAAGAAATGGCGGTAGGCCCGCGCGCGGTTGTATTCACCGTAGGGGGACTGGGCCTGAAGCTGGCCGGCCACGGCCAGTAGCAGCAAGACACTCATCCCTTTCAGTGCACGCTGTCGCATTTTCGAGCCCTCCTGGTGCTTCCCCGCTGTCATTCTAGCTCATTCTGGCGGCCGCGCCACTACGCTCATGAGGCCAATCGTGTAGGATGAACCACGGCCCGATTTTTTTCCCTGCGGATGGAACGCATGCTCATCGATCGTTTGCGCGAGATTGTCGGCCGCGATGGCCTGCTGACCGCTCCGAGCGACCTGCTCGTCTACGAGTGCGACGGCTACACCATCGAGAAGAACAAGCCCGACGTGGTCGTCTTTCCAACGAGCACCGAACAGGTTGTCGAGATCGTACGGGCGTGCCGGGAAGCGAACGTGCCCTTCTTGCCGCGCGGTGCGGGCACCAGCCTGGCGGGGGGCTGCTTGCCCGTGGGGGGCGGTGTGATGATTGCCCTCACGCGCATGAAGAAGATCCTCGAGGTCTCCGTGCGCGATCGTTACGCCGTGGTCGAGCCCGGCGTGGTCAATCTGTGGTTGACGAATCACCTCAAGCCGCTGGGCTATCACTACGCGCCCGATCCCTCGAGCCAGGGGGCGTGCACGATCGGGGGCAACGTGGCCACCAACTCGGGCGGCCCGCACACGCTCAAGTACGGCGTCACGGTCAATCATGTCCTCGGGCTGGAAATCGTCCTGCCCGACGGCAGCATCGTGCACACGGGCGGCCCGGCCGAGGACAATCCAGGCTACGATCTCACCGGCACCATCGTCGGCTCGGAGGGAACGTTCGGCGTCGTCACCAAGGTCTGGGTGCGCATCACGCGCAACCCGGAAGCTTACCGCACGCTGCTGGGCGTGTTCGAGACGGTGGACGACGCGACCAACACCATCAGCGACATCATCGGCGCCGGCATCGTGCCGGCGGCCCTCGAGATGCTCGATCAGCTCATCCTGTCGGCCGTGGAGCAGGCGTTTCACTTCGGCTTCCCGCTCGATGCCGGGGCCGTCCTGATCATGGAGGTCGACGGGCTGGCCGCCGGCCTCGATGAAGACGCCGAGCACATCAGCGCCATCGCCAGGAAAAACAAGGCCCGCGAGGTCCGCCAGGCCCAGAGCGATGCCGAGCGGCTGCTCTTGTGGAAGTGCCGCAAGCAGGCTTTCGGCGCCGTGGGCCGATTGGCTCCCAGCTATTGCACGCAAGACGGCGTGGTGCCGCGCACCAGGCTGCCCCACATTCTGCGCTTCATCCAGGGAGTGGGGCAGAAGTACGACCTCCGCATTTGCAATGTCTTCCACGCCGGCGACGGCAACATCCATCCCATCATTCTTTTCGACGAGCGCGACCAGGACCAGGTGGCCCGCGTGATGAAGGCCAGTCACGAGATCCTCGACGAGTGCGTGAACGTGGGGGGCAGCGTCACGGGCGAGCACGGCATCGGCGTCGAGAAGCTCGACTTCATGCCCAAGCTGTTCACGCCGGAAGACCTGAACATGATGCTGCGGCTGCGACAGGCCTTCAATCCGGAGAGCCGTTGCAGCCCGCAGAAGATGCTGCCCACGGCAGGAGCTTGCATCGAGGCCAGCAAGCCGGGCCGCAAAGCGGCACTTTGAAGACCCCCTTGCTTGCCAAGTCAACGCAGCATCTTTGTCATTTGTCATTTGTCATTTGTCACTTGTCATTTGTCATTTGCCACCCAGTATTTCGTCACCTTGTCACCTTGTCACCTTGTCACCTTGTCATCCCGTCACCTCACGATTCGCCTTGACCCGCCTGTGCGGGCTGCGTATGCCGCCGTTCCTTCCGAACAGGAGGCTACCGCATGAATCGATGGCTGCGCTTTGGGATCCTGATGGTGTGCTTGCTCGTGCCCGCCTGCGTGGGGAGCGACAAGATCGCCGACGAGGAATACGGGCCGGAAACGCCTCTGGGCCGCATCCGTTACGACATGTTTGGCCGGCCCAGGCTGCAGGCCGATCCTGGCCTGCTCGAGACCGGCATGACCGACGAGTCGCGCCGTCAGCTCGACGCTCCCTGAGACAAGATGCGCAAGCGAGAGAAGAGCCTGGCCCGTCTAAGGCCGCGCCGCCTTTGGTCCTTCCCCTGTTTGAGTTGCCCTTGAAAAGTGCGGCCCGTTCGGGCATTTCTGCCTACCTGTGATGACATTCTCCCCCCGCATGGAGGCCGAAATGAAACGATTGACCCTGAGCGCCGTGCTGCTGATCCTGGTCGGCAGTAGCAGCTTGCTCGCCGCCGAGCTCGTCGCTGTGCCCGGCAGCAATGTCCAGTACCCCACGCCCATCGAAAGCACCGTCGGCACCAAGCAAGTCAAGATGGTGCTGACCGGCACGGCTTTGCGCAAGAAGTTCTTCTTCAGCATCTACGCCATCGGTAGCTATGTGCAGGAGGGCGTGCAGGTCATTTCCGCCGACGAGATGGCCACCAAGGACGTGGCCAAGCAGCTACACCTGGTCATGGAACGCGACGTCACCGGGCAGCAGATGGCCGATGCCTTCGTGGAGGCCATCCGCCTCAATCATCCGGAGCCCGAGTTCCAGGAAGAGATCAAGGTCCTCAAGCAGTACCTGGAGAGCTTCGACGTCCGCAAGGGCGAACACGTGTGGCTCACCCACGTGCCCGGCGTTGGCCTCGACATCAACATCGTGGGCAAGCAAGGCATCCAGATCCAGAACGTGAAGTTCTCGGTGGCGATCTGGGAGATCTACTTTGGCAAGCGGAACCTGGGCGACTCGATCAAGAACGGCCTGGTCTCGCGGCTGAAGTGAGCTGTGGCCACATCGCGCCCGCCCTTTCAACACTCAGCCTGGTTTGATGACTCTCTCAGGGCAGCGTTGAAGCGCATTTCCTCGGAAATGCGCTTCGGCGCTGCCCTGGTTGATTCGGAGCCTGAAGGGCTCAAACACCTCAGCCCAGGGCAGAGCCGAAGGGCAATCTGCCAGGATGTGCCCTGCGGCGCCGCCCTGGAAAAACGACCAAGAAATCGCGAGCCCTGTAAAGGCGCAACAACCCACCAGGCGGTTACTCTGTTGCGGGGCTTGCGTGTTTCATCCCGTCAGGGTGCGCACCGCCAGGCAGTCCATGGCGGCGGCCTCGCGATTCCCTTATCATGGATTCCATTGAGAGGGAGTCTATCGCGAGGATACCGACGATGAAGCAGCTAGCGGCCCTGTTGATTCTGGTGGTGGCAGCCTGTTCCGTGCGCGCCGACGAGCGCGTGGTCGAGGGCAAGCAGGGCATGGTGGTCAGCGTGTCGGCGCCGGCCAGCGCGATCGGCGTCGACATCCTCAAGAAGGGGGGCACGGCCGTCGACGCGGCGGTGGCGGTCGCGTTTGCCCTCGCCGTCACCTATCCGGCGGCGGGCAACATCGGCGGCGGCGGTTTCATGATGGTCCATCCCGCCAAGGGGGACCCGGTCTGCATCGAGTATCGCGAGACCGCGCCCGCCGCCGCCGCCAAGGACATGTACCGCAAGACCACAAGCTATCTGGGCCTCCGCGTGGTCGGCGTGCCGGGCACGGTGCGCGGCATGGCCCTGGCGCATGAACGCTACGGCAAGCTCGCCTGGAAAGACGTGGTGCTGCCCGCCGTCAAGCTGGCCGAGGAGGGCTTCCTCATCGATGCTCAGCTGGCAGGCTCGCTCAATCGCGTCGTGGCCGACTCGGCCGATTTCCCCGAACTGCAACGCGTCTTCGGCAAGAACGGCAAGCCCGACTGGCAAGCGGGCGACCGCCTCATCCAGAAAGACCTGGGCAAATCGCTGCGCTTGATCGCCGAACAGGGCCCCGATGCCTTCTACACGGGCGCGATTGCCGACCTGCTCGTGAAAGAGATGAAGTCGGGCGACGGCCTGATCACCAAAGAGGATCTGAAGAACTACCAGGCCAAGGTGCGTCAGCCGATCCACGGTACTTTCCGGGGCTACGACGTGTATGGCCCGCCGCCCCCCTCGTCGGGCGGGATCGTCCTGATCGAGATGCTCAACATGCTCGAGAACTTCCCGCTCAAGAAGATGGGCCGCTGGTCTCCCGAGACGGTGCATCTGATCATCGAGAGCATGCGCCGCGCCTACTGCGACCGGGCTCGCCACCTCGGCGACGCCGACTTCGTCAAGATTCCCGAGTATCTCACGTCCAAGAAGTACGCGCGCGGGCTGGCGCTGACCATCAGCCCCACCAAGGCGACGCGCAGCCTCGACATCGCCAAAGACATCCCCATCATGCCCGAAGGCGACAGCACCACGCACTTCTCGGTCATCGACAAGGCGGGCAACGCCGTTTCCAACACCTACACGCTGGAACGATCCTACGGCTCGCGCGTGGTGGTGCGCGGCGCCGGCTTCTTGCTCAATAACGAGATGATGGACTTCAACTGGCTGCCCGGCGTCACCGACGACCGCGGGCTGATCGGCACGCTGCCCAACCAGATTGCCCCGGGCAAGCGCATGCTGTCCTCGCAGACGCCGGTGATTGTGGCCAAGGGCGGCAAGGTCTTCCTGGTCACGGGCAGCCCGGGGGGCCGCACCATCATCAACACGGTGCTGGGCAACGTGCTCAACGTGCTCGAGTTCGACATGGACGTGGGCGAAGCCGTGGACACGCCGCGACTGCACCATCAATGGTTTCCGGATGCGGCCCGGCTGGAACAGACCGGCAAGCATCCCGAACTGGTGCGAAAGCTCCGCAAGATGGGGCACAGCATCGAAGCCAACGACAAGCAAGGTGATGCGCACTCGATCCTGGTGGACCCGAAGACAGGTGTGTATCGCGGCGCCGCCGACCAGCGCATCAGCGGCGCGGCCCGCGGCTATTGAGAGTACACTTTCCACAGTCGACTCGTTCGCAATCCTCACGAATCGATCTCTACGCGCCCGCGAGACGGTAGAGTGTGGCGAGCCCACGGGCTCACTGTGCCTTTGTGCACGGGTAAAACTTCCCTCGTTCCCCGAAGGTACTACAAAGGAAATAGTTGCGCAGATGGAGGTTCTGGTGCCGGTCCAGCTTACCAGCGCCGGAGCGTGAAAGCTGCCCACAGTGTGGATTCGTCTTGCAAAACCTGGCGTTTCTCTCTACGCTGCTTTCACTCCAGAGCCCAGATTCTCTAAATATTTACGCGATTGGAAGATACGGATAGCCAGAAAGGTAAGTCATGGAACTGCCGAGCCGACCAAAGGATGACCGGTACACGCGCCCTGGTGAATACACGGAGCTCGAAACCCAGCTCTTGCGCCATAAAGCAAACGCTCAGATCCCCGTCGTCGTGGCCTATGCCTTCGATCACCGGACCCGGCTCGGGCCGTTCCTCTACGCCGACATGCGTTTGTTGACCGCCGGCCCGCGGGCCGTGGCGGGTGCCCTCCACCAGGCCGGCTTCACTCGTCTCCGCATCGTTCAGCGGCAATGGAATCCGAACTTCCGCCCCAGCCAGGCTCGCCTCGACGGCGATCCCATCCGCATGCTCTTCGTCAGCAGCATGCAGATCCATTCGGCCAGCGCTTACGAGATGATTGAAGACGCCTACAAGATGGGCGACGACCGCCCCTTCATCCTGTGCGGCGGGGCCAAGGCCATCTACGAGCCCTGGGACTTCTTCGGTCTCGGACCCGAGGGCAACATCTCCGCCGACGTGGTCGTCACCGGCGAAGAGTTCGTCATGATCCAGCTCCTCGACCGGATCATGGAATACCGGGGCCGCAACGAACACCCGCGCAAGACTTTCCATCGCCTGCGCCAATCCGGGCTGCTCGATGATATCCCCGGCCTGGTCTATCGCGACGGCGACGAACGCGAGCCCCTCATCCGGCTCATCAACACGGGCACTCAGAGGCTGGTGCAAGATCTCGACGAGTTGCCGCATCCGGTGGTCAGCCTGGGGCTGCTCGAACCGCCGCATCGGCGGCACACACTGTCGCGGCGGGCCATCGACCCGTCGCGCATGCATCGCTACGCGGGCATGATCAGCGTGGTCACCACGCATGGCTGCAAGTTCCATTGCCCGTATTGCCCGATCCCGGCCTACAACCAGTTCACGTTCCGCTCCAAGAGCCCGGACCGCCTGCGCGACGAGTTCGAGTCGCTGGCCGAAACCACCGGCATCCACGCCTTCTTCGGCACCGACGACAACTTCTTCAATAATCGCGAGACCGTGGAAGAGACCTTCCTCGAGTTGCGCCGCGGCAAGGTCTTCAACAAGCCGTTCCACAAGAGCATCTTCTTTGGCACCGAGGCCACCGAGTTCGACGTCTTCAAGAACCAGGACCTGTTGCCCCTCTGCCGCGAAGGCGGGCTACGAGCCATCTGGTTCGGCATCGAGGACATGACCGCCGAGCTGGTCAAGAAGGGCCAGAGCCCGGAAAAAACCAAGAAACTGTTCGAGGTGATGAACCGGCAGGGCATCTGCCCGATGTCGATGATGATGCATCACGACGGGCAGCCCCTCCTCAGCCGCGGCAATCTCTACGGTCTGATGAACCAGGTCAACTTCCTGCGCAAGGCCGGTTCGGTTTCGGTGCAGGTCACCATCCTCACCCCCTCGGTCGGCTCCAAGGGCTACGAGGAACCGTACGAGAAAAAGATGGTCATTGCCCAGGCCAACGGCAACGCGGTGGAGGATCATCACTACGACGGCAATCATTGCATTGCCACCGATGATCCCAGCCCGTGGCGCAAGCAGCTCAATATCTACATGGGCTACGCGACCTTCTACAACCCGCTGAACTTCGTGCGTTCGATTGCCAGCTGGAAGGACCCGGTGTGGAGCTATCGGGTGATGTACCAAGCCTACGGCATGGTCGGGCTGGTCAAGTCGTTCAGCAAGGGCTTCGGCTGGCTGAAGAGCCTGTATCAGGGGCCTGTCGAAAAAGTGAAGGAACTGCCCAGGAAGAAGCTGGAGATGTTGCCGCCCGTCACGCCGATCGCAAGCGACAGCCCGCTGCAGTGCCAGACGGCCTGAGGCGGAGTCCGCGACAAGTCAAAGCACAAAGCAAGAAACCCCAGACGATCGCCGTTTGGGGTTTCTTGCTTTGGGAGATTGATCAGGTTTCCTGTTCGCGCTCCGGGCCATGGTCGTCGCTGTTCTGGCTGACGACTTCGCTCAACGGGCGCGTGAAGATATCAGGCTCTTCATCGCCCCCGTTTGCGGCCACTTCGTGCGTGGCCGGCTCCTCGTGTGATTTGTCGGTCGACGCGAGTCCGTCGTGGGAAGCCAGGGCCGGCTTCTCGAAAATATCGGGCTCGTCATCAACTGGATGCGAAGCAGCCGGCGCGGGCGGCGTCTCGAAGATATCGGGTTCATCAACGACTGGAGGGGAATCAGCCGGCGCGGACGGCGTGACTTCTACGTTGCGAGGTTCAGCCGCCCTGCTCGGCGACGCGAGGGCAGGCACCTCGTCAAGCGAGTCCACCTCGTCGTCAACGACGAAGTCCTCATCTGAGACTTCGACGTGAGCTGGCG
>JBFWSD010000097.1:0-11147 GCA_050248575.1 Gemmataceae bacterium | reverse complement strand
ACGGCGACAAGCCGATCGATCGGGCCCTCTTGAACGGGCTGAACTCGCTGGCCATCCTGGCAGTGCTGGGCAACAACCAGGCCCGCCCCGAAAAGATCAGCGTGGCCTCCGAGATGCAGGACAAGATCGAAGTCAAATACGTGACGGGAGATGCGTTCCCACCTGGTTTCCGCCCGGCCTTCGCGCTCAAGGAAGGCTACCTGCTCCTGGCCACCTCGCCCGACGCCATTCGCCGCTTCGGCACGGGCAAGGCAAGCGTGAAGGTCAGCGAAGGCTTGATGGCCCGCGTTTCTTTCCAGGCGCTGGGGACCTACCTGAAGGAGCATCGCGTGGCGCTGGCGGCCCACATCGCCGAGCGGCAAAACCTGTCGGCCGACGAAGTGAATCGCCGCTTCGACGGCCTGCTCACCTGGTGCCGCTTCGTCGATGCGGTCGAGCTCAACCGCGAAGCCTCGGCCGGGCAACTCTCGCTGATGCTGCACATCAAGACGGTCAAGCCATTGCGAAAGTAACGTCACCGCCTCTCCAAAAACATCGGACCTCCCCGTGGCCTGAGCTCGGTTGCGGCCAAGGATTCATTGTCTGCCGGGGTTGGTATGCGCCGACGTATCCTGTTCTGAAAAAAGATGGCGTACCTGCCCGGAAGAGACCTGCCTTTGGAAAGAAGCCGCTGTTCCCGCTAAACTGACGACGTCGATTTGCGTGATGTCATCGTTGACCGGGAGAATTGCTGATGAGTGCCGAATCTGCGGCGGTGCGGTGCCGGGGTGTTCGCGGGGCCACCTTTATTGAAGAGGATACGCCGGAAGCAATCCTAGCCGGAACGCGAGAATTGCTGGCAGCGATCACCGCGGCCAACGCCATTGCCACCGAAGATATCGCCAGTGCCTTCTTCACATCGACGGCCGATCTGCGTTCGGCTTTCCCGGCGCGGGCAGCGCGCGACCTGGGCTGGACCGACGTCCCTCTTTTGGGCGCCACGGAGGTGGACAAGCCAGGCGGCCCGCCGCGGTGCATCCGGGTCTTGCTGCACTGGAATACATCGCGCCGGCAGAACGAGGTCGTCCACGTCTACCTGCGCGGGTCTGATGCCATGCGCGCTCAAGATCCGCCCAGTCACCTGGCGTCCGGGGCGCAGGCGTAGCTCTTTGAAACAGAATCGTGGCGAATACGTGGAATTCTATTGCATTTCGCCGCGGTCCGTCATCTAATGACCGTGCCTGCCTGCCTTACCCCACCACCGCGGCGTTCGTCGGTTGCTGCCCGAGGACGCTCATTCGAGATGCCTTGCCATGGCCACCTCGCGCCGGATGGTTTTGGGAGCAATGTTCGCGCTCGTCATTGCGGTTGCGCCCATAGGGCCCACTGCGCCACGGGCTGATGAAGCCGTCCCCTACGCGCGCGTGGCTCCCTTCTTCGAAAAACACTGCTACGGTTGTCACGGGCCGGCCAAGACCAAGGGCAAGCTGCGGATCGACAAGCTCAATCCCGATCTGGTCAAGGGCAACGACGGCGATCACTGGCGCGACGTGCTCGATCGGCTCAACTTCGGCGACATGCCGCCCGCGACGCAGCCCGCTCTCAAGAAGGAAGACCGCGAGCTGATGACGGCCTGGCTCGACCAGGAACGCCGCCGGGCCGCGCTCGCCAGGAACCAGACCACTCACTTCCGCCGCTTGACCCGTCGCGAGTATGAACTCACGATGCAAGACCTGCTCGGGCTACCGATCGAGTTTGCCAACCGCTTGCCCGAAGATGGCCGCTCGAAGGACGGTTTCCGCAACAACGGCGACGCGCTCCGCATCTCGCCCCTCCAGTACGAGACCTACCTCCAGATCGCCGATGAAGCACTCGGCGAGGCGATCGTGTCGGGCGAGGCGCCAGTGGTGCATCGGTACCGGCTTTCGGTTGGAGACAGGTACGCCGACTTCAAGGTGGCGCCGCTGCCCAGACCGGAGGGCCGCCCGGGCGATTCGTTCGAGTACGACGCCAAGAACAAGAAGCCGTTCAGCATCCGGAACATGTCGGCCCCCAACAAGGACGCGGACAAGGACAAGGCCAAGATATGGGACGGTACGCTGGCCCCGGCCGCCATCCGACGTTTCGGCGAGGCGGCCGTACAGATGCCCGAACGAGTTTACGCCTTCGGGTTTCATCAAGCGTTCCGCAAGGGGGAGACGCGGATCAAGGTCCGTGCCGCGCGCGTCGAGCCGGACCGGGACACCGACTCCTCGCGCGTGCCCAGCTTGACGGTCGCCATGGGGTCCACGAATTTCCACGGTGTCGAACTGAAAACCGTCGGCGAACCGATCGTCATTGAGCACACCGACTATCGCACCTATGAATTCCGGGTTCGCATGGAAAATGTCTCGGTGCCGAATACCGGGCCCTTGAACGACCGGAACTCGGCCGTGGTGGCCGCCTGGAACTCGGCCAAGGCCATCAAGGACGAGAAGTCCCCGCCGCGCTTGAAGATCGAGTGGATTGAGTTCGAAAGCCCCTATTTCGAAGCGTGGCCGCCGCAAACCCACACGAACATCCTGTTCCCCAGGGGCGACATGGCCGAAGCGGCCTACGCCCGCGAAGTGGTGCGCCGCTTCACCACGCGTGCATATCGCGGGCCGATCGCTCCCGCCGAGCTCGATCGGCTCATGGCCTACTGGACGCAGGCACGGGCCGGCAACGAAACCCTGGAAGGCAGCCTGCGCGAGACGCTCGGCGTGGTGCTTTCCTCGCCGCGCTTTCTCGGTCTGCCCGCCAGCCGCACGAACGGGGCCAAGGAACGGCTCGCCGATCACGAGCTGGCGGCCCGCCTGTCGTACTTCCTCTGGAGCACCATGCCCGACGAGACGCTCGTTCGTCTCGCCAACGAGAGAAAGCTGCGCGACCCCACCGTGCTGTCCGCGCAGGTCCGCCGCATGATTCAAGATCCCCGGGCCTGGCCCTTCATCGAGCAGTTCGCCGAGCAATGGCTCGACCTCGATCGGCTGCAGCGCGTGACGGTCAGCAAGAGCAGCTACCCCGGCTTCGACGACCAGCTGGCCGCGGCCATGCGACAGGAATCGATTCACTTTTTCGGCGAGGTCTTGCGCGGCGATCTGTCGATCTTCCAGTTCCTCGACTCCGATTTCACGTGTGTCAACGAAACCCTGGCCGCGCATTACGGCATGGCTGGCGTGAAGGGCCCGAAGTTTCGCAAGGTGAAGCTCGATGAGGCCCTCCACCGTGGCGGGCTGCTGACGCACGCCGGCATCTTGACGGGCAACTCCGATGGCCGCGACGGCCACCCCATCAAGCGCGGCGTGTGGCTGCTCAAGAACCTGTTCGACGAGACTCCGCCGCCGCCGCCCCCGAATGTGCCGGAACTCAATCGCGAAAACCCGATGGTGAAGAATCTGACCATTCCCCAGGCCCTGGCCGTGCATCGCAGCAACGCGGCGTGCATGGGTTGCCATCGCAAGATCGATCCCTGGGGCATTGCCTTCGAGGAATACGACGCTGTCGGCAACTGGCAGCGCGACGGTGACGGCGCCCGCCTGCGCAAGCGGCGCACCAATCACCCGATCGACGCCCGGGCCGATCTACCGTCTGGCGTCAAGGTCGACGGCATGCGAGAATTGAAGGCTGAACTGCTCCGTTCCCGGTCCGACGATTTTCGCCGGGCCATGCTGCACAAAGTGATGGGCTACGCTCTGGGCCGGTCACTCACGCTCGCCGATACCGAGGCCGCCGACGCCCTGGTTCCGGCCCTCCGTGATCGTGGCGACCGCCTGCCTGCCCTCATCGAGTTGATCGCTGCCAGTGAACCGTTTCAATCCAAATGAGATTTAGAATCATGAGATCTAGAATCTCAAAGTGAAGAAGGAAACGACCATGCCCCAACCCACCTGGCACCTCGATCGAAGGACCTTTCTCCGCGGCGCGGGCCTCGCACTCGCCTTGCCCTGGCTGGAGGCCATGTCACAGGCCAATCAGCCGGCAGAGCGGCCCAAGCGCTTTTGCGCTTTTTTCTTCGGGAATGGCGTCGCGCTGCCCGCGAAAGACCGCCCGCACTATCAAGACTGGCACTGGTTCCCCCACTCCGAAGGGGGCGCGGACTACAAACTGACCCGTTCGCTCGAGCCGCTCGAGCCGCACAAGAACGACTTCACCATCTTCAGCGGGCTGTCGCACCCGACAAGCCGACAGCTCGTGGGGCACAACACCGTCGACGTCTGGCTCACCGGCGCCGATATCCGCGTCAACCTGGAAAACTCGATCTCCATCGACCAGGCGATTGCCCGCCGCTACGCAGCCCAGACCCGGATTCATTCGCTCGTGCTGTCGAGCCAGGGTGGCGTCGGGACCAAGAGCCGCTCGACCACGATTTCCTTCGACGCCCAGGGGCGGGCCATTCCCGCCGAATCGGTGCCGCGGCGGATCTTTGAACGGCTGTTCGAGCCGCCCGCCAAGGGAGACCGGGCCGCACGCGAGCAGGCGCTGGCCTCGAAACGTCGCCGCGTCGATTTCTTGCTGGAAGACTCGCGCTCGCTCCGCAATAACCTCGGGCGGCCCGACCAGCAGCGTCTCGATGAATTCCTTCAGTCGCTCAGCGAGGTCGAGAGCCGGCTGGCCCGCTCCCAGGAATGGCTGGGCAAGGCACTGCCGCAGATCGATCGTTCCAAGTTCAATCTCGACGTGTCTCCCAAGGGGCCGACCGACTACATCCGCACCATGTTCGACCTGATCGTCCTCGCGTTCGAGACCGACACCACGCGCGTCGCCGCCTATCAGATCTGCGCCGAAGACGGCGTCGGCATCTGCGACCGGTTCCCAGCGATCGTCGGTATTGGCCGTGGCGGCCATCACGGCCTCAGCCACGACAACAACTCGCTCAACTGGGCCAAGTACGACCGCTACCTCGCCGAGCAGTTTGCCTACTTCCTCGGCCGTCTTGCCTCGATCCGTGAAGGGGATGCGCGGCTGCTGGACAACACCATGGCCCTCTACGGCAGCGGCACGAGTACCACGCACAACGCCCGCAACTATCCCACGCTTCTTGCCGGGGGCCGCAATCTCGGGCTGCGTCACGGCCGCTTCTTCAAGGAAAAGACCGAGAGGCCGCTCGGCGATCTGTTTGTCACGATGCTCCACCGCTACGACGTCCCGGTTCGCTCGTTCGGGGAAAACACCGGCGAATACTCCGAGATCTTGCAGGGCTGAGCTGCCCGCGCCAACAGCGGCGCCCACGCGGGGCGCCGCTTTTCGCCTGTGTTTTCCTTTGTCCGGGCTTTCCTGTCCGAAATCCCAAGCGAATCTGCATTTCCTGGTGTCGGGACGGCAGTCAGATCGGCTGGCTTCGCCCGCAGCAAGCCCACACAGCAGAACGGGAGACCGACATGAACGAGCAGAACCAGAAGCAAGCTGAACAGGCCCAGAAGGGTGATATCGCGGCCACGGAACTGAATGAAGACCAACTCGACAAGGTGGCCGGTGGGGGCCACGTGAAGGTCTTCGACGGTCTTACCGGGGCTGAACGGCGCTTCTAGTTCAGAACCGCGGGCGGCTATCTTGGTCAACTCACAGCGAGAAGGAGACTGATATGAACGAACAGAACCAGAATCAGCAGGAAACGAAGAAGGTCGAGCAGACCCAGGGGCCCGCAGGGGCCGAGGAATTGAAGGAAGAGCAACTCGAGAGAGTGGCTGGCGGCGGCCACGTCAAGGTCTTCAGTGGCCAGACGGGCCAAGAGATTCGCTGACATCTCGCTCACCACAAAGCAGACGGCGTGCTGCCGCAGGCAGCCCGCCTCTCTTTGTCCTAGGTCGTGTAGTCCGCGTTCAGCTTGACGTACTCATAGGTCAGATCACAGGTCCAGAAGGTGCAGCGGGCCTGCCCCAGGTTGAAGCGGAAACGCAACGTGATCTCGCGATTGTCCTTCAGGTAGGCCGAAGCTGCCTTTTCATCGAAGGGCAACGGCACGCCATCCTTGTAGAGCTGCATCTCTCCCTGCCAGAGCGACAGATCTTTCTCGGCAAACTCCACCCCTGAATAGCCGGCGGCGGAGACGAAGCGTCCCCAGTTGGGGTCGGCGCCGAAGATGGCGGTCTTCACGAGAGCGCTGTCGGCCACGGTCTTGGCGACCTTGCGCGCCTCTTCTTCGCTGCGCAGCCCATCGACCTCGATGGTGACGAGATGATTGGCCCCTTCGGCGTCGGCGGCAATCTCTCGGGCCAGATCTTGACACACGCCGGTGACGGCTTCATCGAAGGCAGCCAGAGCCTGCCCGGCGAGCGCTGCGCCCGTGCCGTTGCAGAAGATCAGCACGGTGTCGTTGGTGCTGGTGTGCCCTTCCACGCTGACGGAATTGAAGGAGCGGGCACAGGCCTCCGGAGCGAGCTTGCCCAGGTGAGCGGGCTCAACGGCCGCATCGGTCAAGACAAATGCCAGCATCGTGGCCAGGTTGGGGCCGATCATGGCGGCCCCTTTCGCGAAGCCCGTCAATGTGATTGTCTGGTCGCCACAGGGCACGCGGCGGGTGGCCACCTTGATGCGCGTGTCGGTGGTGAGGATGGCCCGCGCTGCATTGTCGAACGCACGCGGGCCATCCGCCAGTTCGCGGGCCGCCGCGGCGATCCCCGGCTCGATGATTTGCATCGGCAGCAAGCGGCCGATCACTCCCGTGGAACAGACGAGCATCTGCTCGGCCTTGCAAGCGGCCAGCCCGGCGGCGACTTCGGCCATCCGGTAGGCGTCGCGCAGCCCTTGCTCGCCGGTGCAAGCGTTGGCGTTGCCCGAGCAAATAACGACGCCGCGCACATCGCGTGCGGGCAGTCGTTCCTGGCAGACGCGCACCGGCGCCGCGCGGACGCGGTTTTGCGTGAAGGCGCCGGCCACGCGCGCCGGGCGATCGCTGACGACCAGGGCCAGGTCGAGACGGCCCGGCTCGCTGGCCCGCAAGCCGCTATGAACACCCGCGAAGCGATAGCCCGAAGCCAGCTGCCAGTCCATCGTCGTCTCCAGTTGCTGGGATGATTCGCGTTCAGGAAATGTCAATCGAGGCGGATGACCGTGCCCGCGCGGGCCGAGCGTGTCAGCGCCTCCAGCACGCGCAAGGTCTTCACGGCCTCTTCCGGCGCGGGCGTCACCGCCTTGTCCTCCAGCACTGCCGCGCCGAAATCGTCGAGCATGTGTGCGATCTGATCCTCGTTCTCGATCACGGTCAGGTCGGGCAGCTCCTCGTTGCGTTGCACGCTGAACGACGTCTTCTTCGACGGCACCCACATCTCGTCGATGCGGAGGACGGCCTCGCTGCCGACAATCTCCAGGTGTTGCCGCAGCGGCATGGTGAAGCCGCAGTCGAACGAAGCGGTGGCACCCGAGGCGAACCAGAGCTGCCCGGTCATGGCGACATCGACCTCGTGGCGAAACTCGGCCCGGGCAAACACTTCGACCGGCTCTTCCCCCAGCGCCCAGCGGATGCCATAGACGGGATAGCAGCCCACGTCGAGCAGGCTGCCCCCACCCAGTTCCGCTTGCAGGCGGATGTTGTCGAGCTCGAGCGAATCCATGCGGAAGGTGAAGCAGCCGTGCACGTGGCGAAGAGTACCAAGCGTGCCGCTGTCGATGAGGCCGCGCAGCCGCGCCGTGCGGACGTGGTGGGGCCACATGAAGCCGTCCATCAGCTTCACATTCTTCTGGCGGCAGTGTTCGACGATGCGGGCCGCTTCCGCCGCCGTGGGCGCCAGCGGCTTCTCGCACAGGACGTGCTTGCCCTTGTCGGCGGCGCGGCAACTCCATTCACCGTGCAGCGTGTTGGGCAGCGGGACATATACAGCGTCGATGTCGGGATCGTCAAGCAACTCCTCATAGCTGCCAAAGCTCTTGGGAATGTGTGCGGCGCGGGCGGCTTCCTGGGCCCGCGCCAGCGACCGGCTGGCAATCCCCTTCAGGTCGGCACTCCGCGCATGGGTGAAGGCGGGCACCAGCTTGCGATTGATCTTGGCCACTCCCAGGATGCCCCAGCGCAGCTTCTTTCCCATGATTTGACCTTGTCTGTCCAGGTTCGGCGTGCAACAGTCGAATTAACTCTACGGAATCGCCGTCGCTTTGGCGCGGCGGGGGGCGAGACGACTCGCGGTTGCAGCTCGCCTCCTCAATCCCTAGTAGAATACTTTGAGTATACCGGGATCTCCCGGGCTAGGAGCTGGAATGTGTTTGCTGGCGTTGCTGTATCGGCAGGTCGACGGCGCCGCGGTGATCGCAGGCGCGAACCGTGAGGAAGAATACGCGCGGCCCGGCGAGCCTCCCAGCCTGCAAAGCAGTGGCAGCATTCGCTTCCTGGCGGGCCGCGATCCGCGCGCGGGCGGCACCTGGCTCGGCGTCAATCAATACGGCGTGCTCGTTGGCATCACGAACCGAGTGAAGTCGGACCCGCCCGCCGGCGAGCCGCGCAGTCGCGGCTTGCTGGTGCGCGAGCTGCTGGCGGCCCGCTCGGCCAGCGCTGCCCTCAAGCAGGGGGCCGACGAGCTGGGCTCCAATCGCTACGCGGGCTGCAATCTCCTGTGTGTCGATCAGGATTCGGCCGGGATCATTCACGCGGGCGACTGGCTGCGCATTCGGCCCTTGCCCCCGGGTATTCACGTGCTCACCGCCCGCGACGTGAACGATGAAAGCGATCGCCGCGTCTACCATGCGATGGGCTGGCTGGCCCGCCGCCGCTATCGCACCGCCGATGACGCCCTGGCATCGCTACAGCAACTGTGTGGACAATCGGACAGCAACGATCCGCCCATCTGCCTGCATGGCCCGCACGGAGGCACAGTCTCGAGCACCCTGGTCGCCCTGCCGCACCGACTTGGCGACGGGGCTTATCGCCACTCCCAGGGGCCGCCGGATCGGACTCCGTATCAGGATTACTCGTACCTGCTTGCGGAGCTGCGCTAAGGCAGTTTCGGAATGCCGTGTCCAGGAAGGCACCTGAAATCCGATGAGGTTACGGCAGGGCTGCCCTCACTGGTACATGGTTTGCAACCGCAAGCGATGATGTCTGCGGCGGCCGCTGACTCCGCCCGGCGCACCACCGAATCACGAGGAAATAAACGGCGAGATGTATCCGCATCGTATTCGATTACGTGGCCCGTGGGATTGTGAGCCGCTCGCTGGCGAGGCGGGCACGGCGCCGGCCGCGCGCACCGTTACCATGCCGTGCACCTGGTCCGAGGCCGGACTCGAAGGTTTTGCGGGCAAGGCGCTGTTTCGCCGCCGCTTTGGCGCACCACGTCAGCTCGACGCCGGCGAACGGGTCTGGCTCACCTTCGAAGGGCTTTCCCAGCACGCCGAGGTCTGGCTCAACGAGGAACTCCTCGGTCAGCATCGCGGCGCCGGGCCAGTCGAGTTCGAGATCACCAAGCGCATCGACGACCGCAACGAACTCGTCGTCGAGGTGGAAAACGGTGCCGACGAGGGAGGCCTGTGGGGCGAGGTGGCCGTCGAGATCCGTTGCGATGCTTTCCTTCGCGATGTCAACTTCCGCACCGTGGCGGCGCAGGGCAAGACCGCCATCTTGCACGCCGAGGGGCTTGTGGTTGGGCAGAGCGACCGGCCCCTGGAAGTTCGGCTCTTCATGGACAATAACCAGGTCGCCGAAGAAGAAGTGGCCCCTTCGGTGACGGGCACCCAGTTCCATCTCGAAGTAGGCGGTCTACGCGTGCAACGGGCCAAGCCCGGCGTCGAGCAAACCAGTCACTTCTATCGCGTCCGCCTCGACCTCCGCCACGACATGGCCGTCTGGTACGTCCACGAAGACATCGTCGAGTTCTTCGAAGAGCCCGCCTGAGCGAAGATCCTCTCCCTGGGGACTTACACCGCGCGCGCGCCGACGTTATGATGTCGGTGATTCATCCTCCACCCGTCCGAGGTACCAGCCATGAAGCACGCACAGGTCGATCGTCGTGGATTCTTGCAAGCAGGCACTGTCGGCGTCGCGGCCCTGACGGCGGGCCAGTTCGCTGCAGCCCAGGAACAAAAAGACGCGCCGGTCGACAAGAGCAAGCCGACCAGATTCCAGGTCGCGTGCATGACGTTGCCCTACAGCGCCTTCCCACTGGAACGGGCCCTCAAGGGGATCAAGCAGGCGGGCTATCAACATGTCGCCTGGGGCGTGACGCACATGGAAGACGGCAAGCGCGTGCCCTGCATGGCCCCTGATGCACCCGCCTCGGCCGCCAAGGAACTGGGCAAGAAGTGCCGCGACCTCGGCCTCGAGCCGGTCATGATGTTCTCCACGATCTACCCCGAGAACGAGAAGGGGCTCGAAGTCCTCAAGAACCGCATCCTGCAAGCGGAGGCCGCCGGCATCCCGCAAGTTCTCACGTTTGGCCACACCAAGGGGGGCAACAAGAAGCTCTGGATCGAACGCTTCAAGATCCTTGGCCCCATGGCCAAGGACCACAACGTCTTGATCGTCGTCAAGCAGCATGGCGGCGAGACCGGCACGGGCGAGGCCTGCGCCGAGATCACCCGCGAGGTCAACTTGCCCAACATCAAGGTCAACTACGACGCGGGCAACGTCATGGATTACCTGAACGTCGACCCCATTCCCGACATCAAGAAATGTGCCGACCAGGTGCGCAGCTTCTGTATCAAGGACCACCGCAACTTCCCGAAGGATCAGGACTGCGGCCCCGGGCTGGGCGAGATCGACCACTACAAGCTGCTGGCGCCGGTGGCCTACACGGGCTACACCATGCCCCTTTGCTGCGAGAATATCTTCGCCCCCGTCGTGCCCAGGCCCACCACGCCTGAAGGAGTCGACGCCATGGCCCGGCGTGCCCGGGAGTTCCTGGAGATCGTCATCGCCGGCGTGCAGGCGTAGCAAGCCGTCGCGGAGACACGAGCGTCGGCAAGGGCGACTTGACCCCGTTTCCGCCCCTGGCTATATCCCCTCTCCTCTGCTGGTAGTCCTCCCCCTGGCAAGGAGATGGCCCATGTCGCGCTGGTTGACGATCTTCACGCTGGTGCTGATGAACGCGGGCAGGCTGTCGGCGCAGCCCGCCGCGTTGCCCCTCGAGCAGCTTGACGACATCCTGAAAGGCTGGGAAAAGCGGATGAACGACGCCGCGTCGCTGCATGCCCGCTGCCGCCAGACCGTGGACGACAAGACGTTC
>JBFWSD010000096.1:0-11180 GCA_050248575.1 Gemmataceae bacterium | reverse complement strand
GGCATAGTTCCAGAAGCGCTTGCGGCCGATGGTGGTGGGCTCCATGGCCAGGATCCGCACGGCATGGACTTCGCTGTTGGAGTACTTGCCCGCGTCGGCCCCTTGCTTGAGCCAGTTAGGCGTGCGTTTCGGATAGCCGTTGAAAGAATCGAGCCCTTCGTAGGGATCGTTGCCGCCCGCGAACTCGGCCGCTACCTTGCCGTCGCGAACGACGCCGTCGGGGAAGCTCTCGCGCTTGTAAAGACTCGAGCTGCCGACCAGCCCGAAGGGCGTGCCCGCGGGCAGGTGTTTCGACAGCGTGCCGTCGTTGGTCAGCGGCTTCGGCAGCGCGGGCTGCTCCACGCCATAGACGCGCCGATAGGGCACCAGGGCCCGCGGCCATTGCTCGTTGTAGCGCGGATCGTTCTTGATGAGCAGCATGTCGCCGGGCTCGGCAAGGGGCTGCCCCGACTTGATCAGGTAGATGCCGGAATCGACCGCCGGGTACCAGCTCGCCTTGTGGCTGCCATTGATGTTCACCGCACCGGGCGACCAGACCGTGAGCAGATGGTTTTCGGGAGCGCCCGAGGGATGCGTGAACTTGCCCACGCGCGGCGATTGGGGATCGGCACGATTGGCCAGCGGCGCCGGGCTGTCGAACGCCGTCACGAACGGCGTGAAGGCCTGCATGCCGGTCGGCGTGAAGGGCATGCGGCGGTCGTGCAGGTTCACCAGCTCGGGATTGCGCTCGCTGAGCCGATAGCCCGGGCCGAAGGGCGCGTTGCCCGTGCCCGGCGACTCGGGCAGCTTGTAGTAAGTGCCGAAGCCTTGATTGTTCAGGTTGTAGTACTCTTCCACGACGATGTCGCCCGAGGAGAGCTGCGTCTGGAAGTGGAACAGAAACTCGCCGCGGAAGGCACTGACCAGCGGGCCCCAGTTGGTGCCGTCCGGATGAATGGTCCAGATGCCCCACTGGCGCAGGTCGCGCACGCCCTGGCTCTCGTAGCTGGAGAACATGACGCGGCCATCGCGCAGGATCGTGGGATGCAGGGCGCTGCCGATATTCAGGTGGCCGATCATCTCCACGTTCTGCCCGTCTTCATCCATGGTGAAGAGCTGCAAGGTGGGCCGCGTATATTCCTTGGGCGGCACGAAACCGTTGCGATTGCTGGTGAACATGATGCGGCCGCCGGGCAGCGGACACGGCCCGAGGTTGAAAACGCCCACGTTCTTCAGGCCGTTCTCGCCCACCACGCCGGTGTTGGGCGTCCGTTCTTGATGCGTGAGGCGGACAACCTTCCGCGTCGGCACGTGGATCTTGTAGATGTCGGACCCGGCGGGGGAGAGGCCCCCCTGCGTGCGCGTCTTCATGTCGTGGAAGTAGGCGTAGAAGACCCAGGCGCCGTCGAAGGAGACGTAGGGATCGGCGACCGCACCGTCCTTGGCTTCGACGAGCACTTCCTCGCTGCCGTCGGGATGGAGCAGGACGAGGTCGGAGCCCGCTTGCATGCGGGCCGGGGCAAACGCTTCGGCCCAGGCCGTGAGTTTCTCGTCGCCCGGCCGCGGCGAGCGCACATAGACGATGTCGTAGTCGTATTTCACTGCCTTGTCGCCGGCGATGGGCTTGGGGGTGACGTTGAGCGGGCGGTCGAGCTTGCCGCTGGCGGCTGCCACTTCCGCGCCCCCTTGCAGCCGAGCCCGCACCACCACTTCCACCCTGGGTGCTTCCAGGCGCACACGCGCATAGACGAACGTGAACGGATCGCGTTCGGCCCCCAGCCCGCGGCGTTCGAAGATCACCTCGGTGGCCGGGCCGTTCACGCGCGCTTCGTGCAGGTCGCTGGCCGTCAGAGCGGGCGCTCCGGGAACCTCTTCCTGAAGACGACGATTGGCCTCGTCGAGAGCGAGGGCCACGCCCTGCTTGCCCCCCGCGCGGACGAGGTGAACGACCTTCATGAGGCGCTGCTGAATGTCGTTGAGCTGTGAGACTCCTTCCACTTCGGGATACTGCCGCACCAGCCCATCGCCGAGGGCAGCCAGCCGTACTTCGTGGGTACGGCCATCGGCTTGCACACGCAGAACGCTCACGCTGCTGTGCGGGAAGCCGTGCACCAGCCCCTTGCGGGCCGCGGCCTGCCGCATCTCTGCTTCCAGCGCCGCGCTATCCTTGGCGAAGAACGCTTGCTTGCGCACGATGAACGAGAGCAGTTCTTGCAGCTCGGCCGGTTCGAGGTTCGCTTGCAGCAGATCATTGTCGACGGGCGTGAGGGCCGTCCCATCGGCTAGCAACGACAAGAGAGGCTGCGCGCCGGCCGGCGCATCCGCGGCTACCAGGTCGAGCGTCACCACCGGCGCTTGCGGGTCGGCGGGCAGCGTCACCGGCGACAGGTCGACATCGTTCGGCGTGGAGGAGAGAAACGCCCAGCCGAGCCAGCCCGCGGCGCCGAGCACGAGGCCGATGCCGAGCGCGATCGTGGCCACGATGCGGTAGTGCCCGACCGTCAGAGAGCGGTTGACTTCATGAGCAAGCGTCTGGGTGGTCGTGGAGAGGGCCGCCTCCGCGAGGGGCTTGCCCGCGGCCAGTGTGAGACAGGCCCGGGCGGTGCTCTCCGCAAGCGCTGCGGGCACGCCGGCGCTGGCCGTCTGCTCCGTGAGGGCCGCAGTGACCGCGGTGGCCGTCAAGGCGACGCCGCGGCGATTCAGCCGTTCGCGGAGGAGATCGCGGCCCCGCGACAGCCGCCACAGAATCGTGCCGCGCGGGCAGCCCATGCGCTGGGCGGCCTCTTCCGTCGACTTGCCTTGCAGATAACAGAAGACGAGCGGAGCCCGGTACTTCTCGGGCAGCCTGCTCAGTTCTTCGCTGAGGACGGAATGGGTGTCGGCGTCGTGCATGGAAACTACCTCGGAGCCGGCCTGTTGATCATCGAGTGGCTGATGGCGTTCGTGCCGGCGGGCTGCCAGCATGCGTGCCTTCAAGCCCGTGCGCTGCGCTACCTGATAGAGCCAGCCACCCAGGTAGGGCCGCTTTTCGAGGCTCGCGGCCCGCCGCACCAGCACCAGGAAGACTGCCTGGTAGGCGTCGTCCGCATCGTGCGGGTCGCGGAGCAGCTTGCGGCACACGTTCAGGACCATCGGTCCATGCCGCTGCATGAGGAGCTCGAAGGCGGCGCTGTCCTGCCGGCGCACGAACTGTTCAAGGAGCTCGCCGTCCGAGAGCTGATCGGCGCCGAGCGGCCCGGTGAATTTCTTCAGGTACTGGACAATCGGCTTCATAGGCGGGACCGACAATTCGTGCCGTGGCAGGGGGGCTAACTCAGTCTAAATGAATCTGCCGCGCGCGGGGGGCGCGATTGGGTTTTTCTGGAAGAATTTCCTGAAAGGTCGTCGTTTGCCTGGCGGGCACGCAATCTGCCCTGTCTGCCGAGCTTCTGGCCCTGTGGACATGCGCAGGGGCTGATTGATCTAGGAAGCGTTTCCGGCCGTCACTATAATCCCGCCGCGGTTTTCTACCGAGGAGGGAGCCTCGTGGCCGACAATGCGAGCGAGCTGGTGGTCGAGACGCACAAGCTTACCAAGCTGTACCAGAACCGCCAGATCGCCCTCAACGATGTGAACCTCAAGCTCGAACCGGGCTGCGTCCTGGGTCTGCTTGGACCCAACGGCGCCGGCAAAACGACGCTGCTGCGCCTCATTCTTGGTTTACACCGCCCGAGTGCCGGCTGGGTCAAGGTCTTCGGCAAGACCATGGGTCCCAATGCCGCCGAGCTGCGTCGCCGCATCGGCTACATCCCGACCAACCCGCAGTTTCCCAGCGGCATGACGCCGATCACTTATCTCGATTACATGGCCCGGCTGTTCGGTTTGCCCGCCGAGGCGCGCAAGCCGAGGCTAGCTTCCTTGATCCGGGCAGTCGATCTACTGGCCGTTTCCGGCGACTCGATTGTCGGCTTCTCGAACGGCATGACGGCCCGGCTGGCGGTGGCGGCCAGCCTGCTCAACGAGCCCGAGTTGCTCATCTGGGACGAGCCGACGCACGGCCTCGATCCGGAAGCGCGGCGCAGCATGCTCGAACTCATCAAACGGCTGAGCGAGGAAAAGACGCTGATCCTCTCGAGTCACAACCTGAGCGACATCGACGAGGTCTGCAACCATGCCGCGGTGCTGAGCCGCGGGCAGCTCATCTACTGCGGTTCGCTGCAAGACCTCAAGGGCCGCATGCGCCGCAATCACTACGAGCTCGATCTCGAAGGCGATCAGAAGTCGATCGCCAAGGCGGTGGCGGCCATCAAGAACATCCAGGATTTTCGGCTCGTCGAGGCCAGGCAGCGCCGCCTCGAGTTGCTCCTCAATGAAGGGGCCGCCAACACGGCGGCGCTGGCCAATGTCTTCATGGTGCTGTCCGACAACAAGGTAGGGCTGGTGTCCATTCGTTCCGTCGGTCAACAGACGGAGCAGGCGTTTCTGGATCTGGTGGAGAAAGAGGAATCGCGCGGCTTTGCCCGGGCCTATCAAGACGAGGCCGCGTGACGGATTTCGTGGGGCAGGTACTCAGCCTGCCAGCCCACAAACGGAGACAGAGAGATGCGTTATTCGCCGATCGTGACCGTGGCCCTGGCCTTGCTGGCCGCGGCTCCCCTGGCGGGCCAGACCAGCCCGACCAAGAAAGAGCCCCGTTACAAGGGCAAGACCATCAGCTACTGGGTGCAGGAGCTGCAGAGCGAGCAAGACGCGCGGCGTCTGGAAGCCAAGCACGCGCTGCGTGCCTTTGGCCCCCGGGCCGAGACCGCGGTGCCCGCCCTCAAGCTCATGCTCGAGGACCTATCTCCCGAGTTCCGCCACTTCGCGCTGGTGACGCTCAGCGAGATCGGGCCGCTCGCCAAGAAGGCGGTCCCCGAGCTGGTCGAGGTCCTCAAGGAAGAGAAGAACGGCGAGCTTCGTAAGCTGGCCGCCGACACGCTCGGCAAGATCGGCCCCGATGCGGCCCCCGCGTTGCCTGCCCTGCGCGATCTCGTCGGCGGGCACGAGCATCCCAAGGACCGGGCCGCCTACATGGAACGCGAACATCTGCTGGTCGTCATGACTCAGATCGGCGAGAAGGCTGCCTTGCCCCTTGCCGAACTGCTCGACAAGGAAGACGCCGATTTCCGCCAGACCGTCTTGCTGGCCTTTGAAGTCCTCGGCCCCAAGGCCAAGCAGGCTGTGGAAAAGCTGGAGCCCTTGTTGAAGGACAGCAATCCGTGGGTGCGTTTCGTGGCAGCGCGTGCCTTGTGGAAGATCGCCGAACACAAAGAATGCGTGCCCACTTATGCCAAGCTGCTCGACGACCAGGACCTGACGCTGCGGACCGAGGTGGCCTGGACGCTGGGCAAGATGGGGGCCGATGCCCACGAGGCGCTGCCCGCCTTGCAGAAGCAACTCGAGGTGGTGGAGAAGCAGGCTATCGATCCTCGTCTCGATCGTTTCCGGGCCACTGCCCTCAACGCCGTGTTCCGTATCGATCCGCAAGCGCGGATGCAGGAGCCGCCGCTGCACAACGATTCCGTCGACAAGAACAAGGCAAAGCAGGCCGAGAAGCCGGTGCAGGGCAAGGCCGAACCGCAAGAGCCCCCCGCACAGAAGGTGCCGGTCAAGATTCCGGAACTGCCTCCGCCTGTGCCCGAGACGAAACCGGAAGAGCCGAAGCCAATGACGGCGCCCGGGCAGCCCGCCGAGTTGCCCATGATGCCCCCGGAAGAGAAACGAGAAGACAAGCCGGCCGAACCGTCGGCGGCACGGGATCGGGAAGGCGTCTTCCAGTTCTGGCTCAGCTTCTTTCATTGATTGGTGGCGCGAAGTGTGGGGCAGGTGTTCAACCTGCCGCGCGCACCCGTGGCAGGTTGGAAACCTGCCCCACGTGCAGAAACTGAGGAACCGTCATGGACGCACCGGCCGCCGCCGTCAAGACCTCCAGGTTCAATCGCTGGCTGCCCTACTGGGCCGTCCTGCAAGTCGATCTGCACCAGACGCTGCGGAGCTGGATTTACATCGTGTGGCTGCTGGTTTCCGTCCTGGGCACCGTGGGTTACATGCTCTATCGCTTCGGCGTGTATCAGGAAGCGCGGATCGTGCAGCCCGCCTCGATCCTGATCAGCGATCTGCTGCGCTGGAGCGTGCTGGGCTCGATCGCCCTGATCATCGCCCTCACCGGCGGGGCCATCTCGTCGGAACGGGGCACCATGGCCGACTCCGTGCTCAGCCGCGGTATCAGCCGCTACCAGTATTTCATGGGCAAGCTGCACGCCCGGCTGCTGGCCATCCTTGGCACCTTCCTGCTGATGGGGCTGGGCGCGCTGGTCGGCAGCTTCTTCTTGCTGCACGAGGACGTGTCGGTGATGGGCTGCGTGGTGGCCCTCGCTTCCATCCTGGCCATGCTGGCCGCGGTGGCCACCTGCGGCGTCACCTTCAGTGCCGTCTTCAACTCCAGCGTGCTCGGCATCGCCATGCTGTGGATGTTGCTCTACGGCGTCGGTTTCGCGTTGAACTTCCTGCCGCCAACCTATCCGGCCCCGGGCCGCTTCCTCAGCAATCTGCCCAGCATTCTGCGCGGCTACTACGACGCGGCCATGCTGGGCAAGCTGATCCTCTGGTCGCTGGGCATGTCATGCGCCTTCGGCCTGGTGGGGATGATCTACTTCTCCCGCCGCGACGTCTGATCGCACCAACCATGCTTGCTCCGGTACACATGCTTGACGCCAGCATGCGTCTGCGCTACGCTTGACCCACTTGCCAGCCCTCCTACTTCGCGAGGCTTCCATGAATGCACTGGAGCACACCCGGGCCCTGGTCTCGTTCGATAGTGTCAGTCGCGTCTCCAACGTGCCCGTCACGGAGCACGTGGAACGCGCGCTGAACAAGATCGGCTTCGAGACGGAGCGCATCGATTTCATCGACGCCAAGGGGGTGAAGAAGGCCAACGTGGTCGGCAAGAAGGGCAAGGGCTCGGGCGGACTCGCTTACTTCGGCCATACCGACGTGGTGCCTGCCGACGACTGGTTCTCCGACAAGCATGGCCCGTTCGACCCGACCGAGAAGGAAGGCAAGCTCTACGGGCGCGGCAGCTGTGACATGAAGGGCTCGGTTGCCTGCATGCTGGCGGCCGCCGAACGCGTCAGTGCCGCCGAACTCAAGCAGCCCGTCTACATCACGTGCACCGCGGATGAAGAGGTCGGCTACGGCGGCGCCCGCCAGGTGGCCGAACGCTCGCAGCTTTTCAAGGAAATGCTCGCGGGCAACACGCACGGCATCATCGGCGAACCGACCCGGCTGCAAGTCGTCTACGCCCACAAGGGGACAATGGGCTTCCGGGCTACCTCACTTGGCCGGGCTGCCCATTCCTCGACCCGCAACGGCAAGAACGCCAACCTGGCCATGATTCCTTTCCTGGTCGAGATGAAAGCCATCCACGACGAGCTCGAAGCCGATCCGGCCTGGCAGAACGCCGAATTCGATCCCCCCGGGCTGAGCTGGAACATCGGCATCAACGACTTCACGTATGCGGTGAACATCACGGCCCCGCACAGCATCTGCACGGTCTACTTCCGGCCCGTGCCGGGGGTCGATCCTTACGTGTTGATCGACCGCGCGCGGCGGGCCGCCGAGCGCGCTGGCATCCAGTTCGAACTCTTGCACGAAGGGCCGCCCCTCTACGTGGATCCGAAATCGCCGTTCGTCAAAGACATGCTCGCGGTCACGGGCAACGAGGCGGCCCACACCGTTTCCTATGGCACCGACGGCGGCATCTTTCGCAGCCTCAAGAACCTGGTCATCTACGGCCCGGGGGACATCGCCCAGGCTCATACCGTCGACGAGTGGATCGACTTGAAGCAGCTCGACCTGGGCACTGACATGTTCGGCAAGCTCATCCAGAAATGGTGCCTGTGACGCTGAACAGGAAGCCCGGCTTTCTTCAGCTTGCTGGCGATCTATACGTGAGAGCGCGAGAAGCCGCTTCTCTCCCGCTTCCGAGGACGCATCAACCGGAGGTAGCCCATCGTGCCCAAGACGCTGCTGGCCATCGGGGCCCATTACGACGATTGCGTGTTTGGCATTCCCGGCATCCTGTTGCAGGCGGTGCGCAAGCACTATCGCGTGGTCGTGCTGTCGATCATCGGCGACTACAGCAACTGGACGCCGGTCAGGGGGCGTGAGAAGGAGCTGATCGACGGCACCACTCGCCTCAGCCGCGATCTCGGTGTGGAAACGCGCTACTTGAAGTACGCGTCACATCGCTTCGAGGTCACCGAAGAGACCAAGCGGGCCGTCTCCGAAGTGGTGGCCGACGTGCAGCCCGATGTTGGCTTCCTGCTCTGGCGGCAGGATCGCCATCGCGATCACGAGGTGGCCGCCGAGCTGGCCAACCTGGCCCTGCGGCACGGGGATCGTTTGCTCGCCAAGCCGGTCCCCTTCAAGGCGCCGCGTTCGATCTACGCGTACGACAACGGCCCGCGTCATACCATCGGCTTCGAGCCCAACACCTACGTCGACATCAGCGCGGAATGGGAACAGGCCATCGGCTGGCTGGGCCGCTTCATGGCCCTGGTGGCCAACAAGGCCTACGACGGCAAGGATCTCGATGGTGCGCAACGGGCCAAGGAAGCTCTGGCCCGCTATCGCGGCCAGGCCTGCGGCGTCCGCTACGCCGAGGCGGTCTGGTCGGCCAACCTTCACCCACAAGACATTCTGTGATGTGGATCGCGCCCTGCCACGCGCAAAAAAATCGGGGCCGCCGGTAGGGAGCGGCGGCCCCGACAAGGTCACCGGCAGAGCCGGGTCGTCATGACTTCTTCAGCACCACGTAATCGATGCCACCCTGCGGCGACTGGATTTGCAGGAGGACTCCCTTGGCGAGGTCGCCCTGGTCCATCATGTCGCGCAGCTGCTGGGCGTTCTGCACGGGCTGCTTCTCGACGCGCGTGATCAGCATGCCGCGATGGAGGCCGGCGCGATCGGCCACGCTGCCCGTCTTGACCGCGGCAATCATCGCTCCCGAGGTGCCGGCCGGGTAGCCCAGGTTCTTGGCCATCTCCGGCGTGAGGTCAACCGCTTCGATGCCGAAGTTGTCCATGCTGACCGTTTCTGGCCCCTTCTTCGGGCTGCGCAGGGCGGGCAACGCCGCCGAGCCAAACTCCTCGGGCTGCTCCTCGATCGTCACGTCCAGGTTCATGCTCTTGCCGTCGCGGTACAGCTTCATCTCCACCGGCTTGCCAATGGGCTGATCGGCCACGACACGCTGGAGCGTGGCGCCGGTATCGACCGTCTTGCCGCCGAAGCTGGTGATGATGTCGCCCGCCTTCAGGCCGGCCTTGGCGGCCGGCGAGCCGTCGAAGACCTGGCCCACCACGACGCCGTCGTTGACGCCCAGTCGCCTGGCGACCTCGGCATCGAGGCTCTTGATCTGCACGCCGAGGTAGCCGCGCTGGACGCTGCCGCGTTCGATGAGCTGATCCATGATCTTCCTGGCCAGGTTGCTGGAGATGGCCAGGCCGACGCCCTGGAAGCCGCCGGTGCGGCTCTTGATGGCCGTGTTGATGCCGATCACCTGCCCGTCCATGTTGACGAGCGGCCCGCCCGAGTTGCCCGGGTTGATGGCCGCGTCGGTCTGCAGGAAGTCCTCATACATGTTCATGTGCAGGGCACGCCCCTTGGCACTGATGATGCCGTGCGTGACCGAGCCGGACAGCCCGAACGGGGCGCCCACGGCCAGCACGCGATCGCCAATCTCCATGTTCGTGCTGTCGCCCAGGGGCAGGAAGGGCAAGGCCTCCTTGGTGTCGAGTCGCACAATGGCCAGGTCGGTCTTGCGGTCTCCCTTGATGTCTTTGGAGATGAAGGAGCGGCCGTCGGTGAGCTTGACTTCGACCTCGTCGGCGCCGGCCACCACGTGGTAGTTGGTGAGCACGATGCCCTTGGCATCGACGATCACGCCGGAGCCGAAGCCGCTGCGCGGCACGTCGGGCATGTCGGGCATCTCGAAGTTTTCGAACTGCTTGCGAAATTCTTCGGGGATGGGCAGATCGCGCAACTTCGGCTGAATGCGCGCCGTGGGCGCTTCACGCGTAGTCCGACTCTCAATGCTGACCACGGCGGGCAGCGTCTTCTTTACCACGCCGCGAAAAGTTACGGGATCGAAGGCAATGGCCGAGTTTTCGACCTTGCCCTGCGTGTAGTTCATGACCAGCCCGCCCACGGACAGGCCGGCCAGCAAGCAAACAACTGGAATCGTCCAGCGCGTCATGGGAAACCCTCCTCTGCAAGTCGTTCCGGGCTCAGGAAAACGTGCCTTCACGCCGGCCTGAGCGATACTGATGGGATAATGAGAACCTCCGGATCTATACGCGTACTGGTGCGGGCCGGTTCTCCAACCGCATGCAAAGTTGTTGCGCACCTGCATGCGCAGTGACCGGAACCAGGCACCGCTGCACTTTATGCGCGAGGAAGCGGGGCAGAGTCAAGACAATCGCCGCTGCTGAGGGTTTGCACAGCAGTCAACGAGTGTACGCCACCGTACAAAAAGGACTTGGTTGATTTGAAAAAGTTTTCATTTTGATTGATTGCCCCTTGCTATTTGACCTGATGGGGCTTAGATTTACCATGTCCCGCCGCTTCGCGACTTCGGTGATGGGCGACGCCGAGGAAGCTACGGCGGGACATTTTTTTTACTCTTCTGCCAGGTTGCAAGTACGCAACCGTACATTAAGGACCCAAAAAAGATTTTTCTCTTCCAACCACCTCTTGCTTATCGCACCACGATGAGTAAGAGTACCGATGGCGCCACGCCCCAATCCTCGGCCATTCCATCTTGAGCGCACTTCTCGTGCGCAACTCCATCGATTGCCCGCGATGGTGGGAATTCCATTGAGGATCGTCCGGATTGGTAACAGACTACGAAGAGTCCTTACGGGCGCATTCTCGTCCGTGAGGTTCTCTGTTGTTGGAGCAAGGTGACGCGCATGGCTATTTCCCGACGCAACAATGCGCCCACGGAGAATCGCCTTCTCGCCCGCTTGCCCCGCGATGATTTCCAGCGCCTGGCGGGCAATCTCGAAGGCGTGACCTTCCACTGGAACGACGTGCTGCACAAGCAAGGCGCGCCGATCAGGCACGTTTACTTCCCCAGCAGCGGCCTGCTCACTCACCTGGTCACCATGCGCGACGGCACCGCC
>JBFWSD010000095.1:0-11267 GCA_050248575.1 Gemmataceae bacterium | reverse complement strand
GCAAGCGCAGCGAACGCTGCAAGTGATCCGCGTGGCCGGCGCGGGGGCCGATCATCCCTTCCTGGTCCACGTGCCCGAAAGCCGCTACCTGAAGGCCGTTTTCTGCCGCGTGGTCTGAATCAGATCTTGGTACCGGTCGGCCTGGGCGTGGTGATCACGTCTTCCACGCGGCCCACCTCGTGGGCGTTCAGATCGGTCATGGAGATGATGCCGACCAGCTTGTATTCTTCGTCCTGGATGGGCAGATGGCGCAGGCGGCCATTGACCATGAGCGCACGTGCTTCCTCGATGGTCATCTGGGGCGTGCCATAGGCGACCCCCTCGGTCATCACTTCGCCCACCGGAGTGGAGGCCGGATCGAGTTCTTCGGCCACGACGCGCCGCGAGACGTCGCGCTCGGTAAAGATGCCGACGAGCCGGCCCTTGGCGTCGGTGATCATCACCGCACTGATGTTGGCGGCCACCATCTGCTTGACCACGTCGAGAACGGGAATGCCCCGATCGGTGGTCATCACCTTGTGTCCCTTGGCGTCGAGGAGTGCTTGCACGGTTGACATGACAGGGCCCTCTGGTCGGCAGCGCGGACGGGACGGGCAACTGCTAGAAGTCTACTTTGCCAGCAAGCAGATAGCAAACGGCAGGATCGTTCTGGATTGCTGCCGCCTAAGGAGCACGCACCCGTTCGGTGCCGGGCAGGTAGCGGCCCGTCTTGTCCTCGACCGGGATCTGGTTGGCCCGGGCCACCTGCAGGATCTTGGCCTCGGCGGCGGCCTGCATCAGCAAACTCAGCTCGAAACGTCGATCGCCTCCCTTCTTCCATTTGCACAGCATGTAGTAGTTGGTCTGTTCGGAACGCCCGTTGCCCGTGGTCACGCTGTACACTTCAATGCCGGCGAGATCGGCATAGGGCACGGTGACCGTCTCCGAGCCCGGCCAGAGTCCTTCCTGCACGGAAAACTCCGCGCGATTCACGCTGACGCGCTCGAAGGAGATGACCACGGCCAGGCCGATCCCGAACAGCATGAAAATGCTCGTGGCGACCAGACTCTTCGCGGGCAAGCTTCCCCTGGCCACCAGCAAGCACGCCACCACTTCGATGAACAGCCCGCCGGTCGCGAGCAGCAGGGCCGACCAGTGGGCGTAGCGAAAATGCGTGGTCGCGCCGTCATGGACGACGACAACGCAGTCGGGCGACAGGACCAGAAAGGCGCCCGCCAGGCCGCCCGCAGCCAGGAGTGCGATCAGCCCGATCAGGGCCGGAGTCCATCGTCTTGCCATGTGTGAAGTGCCTCTATGAATCTCAGGAGGGAGAATTTTCGGTTTGCTTGGCGGCGCGGCGGCGGCCGACATCGATCATCTTCTGCACGTTCCGCAGCACCGTGAACAGCCACACGTAGAGGCCGAGCGGCACCAGAAAGCTGAGCATCTCGGCCAGGTCGGCGAACTGGCTCACGAAGCCGGCGGCAAAGGGCACCGCGAACGAGCCGATGAGGTAGCCTACCAGCCCCTGGGCCAGGTACTTGCTGTTGAAGAAGAGGGCAGCCCCGTGCATGGCCCACAGGAAGAGGTAGTTGGCCAGGCCGCCCGCAAAGAGCGCCGCCAGCGTGGCCATCAGCAGCCAGTCGTTGTCGGGCCACTGCATCTTCACCGGGTAAATGCTCCAGGCGAAGTGGAGGGCGCCGGTCGCGTAGAGACAGGCGGGCACGAGGGGCACGATCAGGGTGGCAGCCACGAATTGCCCGCGCAAGCCGATCCCGGGCGGTACCTGGCAGCACAGGAGCAGCCCGACGACCAGCAGCACCAGACCGCATCCCGCCGCGCTCCAGAGCACCACGGCAATCCATTCGAAGGATGACATCGGCGCCCTGGCCGGCACGAGGGCGGGCAAGAACTTCACGAGTACGGCATAGGTGATGGCCAGCGCGATCGGCATGGCGCCCAGCCACACCAGGGTCAGGCCGGAGCGCACGCGCGACCAGCCCGGGCCAACGCCGTGTACTTCAATGCCGGGCGGCCCCTCTTGGGCCAGCCGGCTCTGCCGCGTGGCCTGATCGATCCGCAGCAGAATCCCGCGGATGAAAGCCAGCAGCCAGATCATCATGAAGACGGCGCCGATGCGATCGAGCAATCGATAGAAGGGCCGGAAGCGGCCCCCCACATCAAAGAGTTCGAGGCTCGCCAGGGCCGCGAAGTACATCACCCACACGATCAGGTAGCGCAGCCCGGCGGTCTGGAGACGCCGGTCGTTGAAGAAGACAGCCAGGCCCTTCAGGTAGAAGAGAAACGAAGTCCCGCCCGCAAAGGCCAGCCCGGCCGAGCTCAGCAGCAAGACCTGCAAATGAACCGGCTGGATCGTGACCGGCACATCGAGGCCGATCAGGTGCCAGTGCACGGCCGCCAGGGCAAAGGTGACGCAAAGCACGGCCCACAGACTGCTCACGGCGGCCAGGAAAGCCAGCAACCTGATCCGCGCGCCGGCGGCAACCAGGGCACAGAGCCAGAGCCCGGCCAGCGTGGTCAACACGCCGCTGCTCAAAACGGCAATCACCAGATAGAGCGTCCCCTTGTCGTGGAAGGGCAGCCCCAGCACGATCAGGATGGGAATCAGGGAACTGACCGCGTTGCCAATCAAGACGCAGAGCAGCCCGGCGCGGGGCGTGCGCCAGTCTTGCCAGTCATGCACGAAGAGGGCCGGCGCCGCGGGAGCTTGCCCGGGGCGGAAGTCCAGATCAGCAGGCCCGGCCTCGGCCACCGGAATCGCTTCCACGGGCTCGGCGGGCAACGTGAAGATCTCGGTGCATGCCGGGCAGCGCACTTCTTTGCCCGCCAGTTCCGGCTTGAGCAAGATGGGCCGCGCACAGTGCGGGCAGGCAAACGTCGGAGCCGGGGCGTCCGCCTCGCGTCGTCCCGGCTCGGGCTGAATGGCGTGATCAGCATTCACGAGGGCGAGGCCTCCGTCAAGGCGTCGGGCTCATGCTCACGCTGGCCACCGCGTGCCGTTGCAGTCCGGTATGAATGATCCGGCGCAGGTCGCGGAGCAGATTGAAGAGCCAGATGAACAGGATGAGGGCAACGAGGAAGTGCAGCATCTGCACTGCCGCCTTGGCTTCCACGCTTTCGGTCAGCTTGGTGAACCAGCGCACGCTCAGCGTGACGAAGCGGAGCACGAGGGGCACGCTCAGCGCGAAGATGACGAAGCGGGTCAGGTTCTGGGCCAGGTACTTGTCGCCAAAGAAATAGGCGGCCCCGCGCAGGAAGAGGAGCATGCAGATGGCTCCGGCCGCCAGCACGATGCTGCCAAACATGCCGATGCCCGAGGCGATCGCTTCCACGAGCGTGGTGTTGCCGTCCTGGCGCGGCGCGGTGAGCAGGGCCACGATCAACACCAGGGCCGCCGCCGACAGCGTGCCGGCCGCCGCAAAGGTCAGCGGTTTCAGCTCACTCTCGGGTGGCACCGCCGTACACATCCAGCAGCCCGCCAGCCCCATGACCAGCCCGCCAAAGCCGACCACGTAGGAGAGCATGATGCCCATGTTGGTGAGCGTGCCCGCGGCGCCCACGCTGACCACCAGCGAAGCAAACACCATGAACGCGGAGACGCCGAACAGCATCATCACGGCGTAGGCTTGCAGGCGGAGCCCGAAGTTGACGAGCTGCCAGCCCGGGCCGAGGCCGATCCGCGCCACCGGTGCGTCGTGAACGACGCCGGCGGAGCGATTGCCCGTGGCCATCTGCAAGACCTTGCCCGTCGACACCTGCGCCGCGGTCCAGTCGAAATCGACGGCGTTGGTGTGATCGCTGGTCACGGGCAGATCGCCCAGCTCTTGATTGCCCGCCGCGGGTGCGAAAGCAAAGCCTTGCGGCTCCGGGGCCGGGGCCGCCGCCAGGCTTGGCGCCTGAAACACTCCCTGACAATGCGGGCAACGCATCGGCTTGCCCGCGAACTCCTCGCGAATCATCAGCGGCTTGTGGCACAGCGTGCAGGAAATGTTCATCGCAGGCTCCCGCGGGAAAACCAGAAACCAGTATCGAGAAACCAGAAACCCAATCCAGTCAGTCAACCAAACCAGAAACGACTTCCAGACTTCAGGAGTTCTGGTTCTGGTTTCTAGTTGCTGGCTTCTGGCTTGCAGTTCCCCGATTCTAAACCGATCCCGACGCCTCTGTAAATGGTCTGGGTTCTTTGAGCGTCACCGGCGCCGGCGACGGCTTGCGCAGCTTCAGGTTGATCAGCTCGACCACCAGCGAAAAACTCATGGCGAAGTAGATGTAGCCGCGCTCGATGTGCTTGCCCACCCCCTCGCTCACCAGCATCACGCCGATCAGGATCAGAAAGCTGAGGGCCAGGATCTTGAGCGTGGGATGGCGGCCGACAAAATCGCCGATGGCGCCGGCGAAGAACAGCATCACGCCCACGGCGATCACCATCGCCACCACCATCACCCACAGGTCGCGGGCCATGCCCACCGCCGTGATCACCGAATCGAGCGAGAAGATGATGTCGAGGATGGCGATCTGCACCAGCACCATGCCGAAGCGCCCCGCCATGGAAATGGACGGCTTTTCCTCGGAGCCCTCCAGCTTGTCGTGGATCTCATAGGTGCTCTTGCCGATGAGGAACAGTCCGCCCACGATCAGGATGACGTCGCGCCAGGAGACGACATTGAGCTCCTCGAAGGCTTCACTGCCCGGGATGCCCAGCCAGCTGGCGGGCACGCCGAGATCGGTCCAGTGAAAGAGGCCTGTCGTGAGCTGCATGACCCAGGAGATGGAGAAGAGCAGCAAGAGCCGCGTCCCGAGGGCCAATCCCAGCCCCAGCGTGCGAGCCCGCGCCTGCTGTTCCCGGGGCAGCTTGCCCACCAGGATGGCGATGAAGATCACGTTGTCGATCCCCAGCACGATCTCCATCAGGGTCAGGGTCAGGAGCGGTACGATCCATTCAAAGCCCATCGCGTCCCCTTTCCAAGGTCAACGTGCGGCCGCCTCGAAGACGGCCAGCCTATCTATGTGATATGCACTCGTGGCGTGGCGCACCACCGATGCGGGCCAGCAGCTTGAAATACCGGAAGTGTTGCGCACGCCCGGGTGGCGAGCCTTCGCTGCGAGCTGCGGAAGCCAGAGGTTGCTTTCCCCTCCCGCGCGGCGATAATGCGGATGCGTCGCGCATCCCACCCCTCCCATGGAGACAGAACCATGAAAAGCACCTGCGCTGCCCTGGTGTTGTTCGGTCTGGCGTTGCCGGCCTTTGCCGAGGAACCGGCCAAGACGTTCACGTACAAGAAGACCAAGCAGGCCGACCTGGCCCTGCACATGCACTACCCGCCGGGCTGGAAGAAGGAAGACAAGCGGCCCGCCATTGTGTTCTTCTTCGGCGGCGGCTGGACCTCGGGCACCGTCGGCCAGTTCGAGCCGCAGGCCGAATACCTGGCCAGCCGCGGCATGGTGGCGGCCCGCGCCGATTACCGCGTCAAATCGCGACATGAAGTGACGCCCGATGCCTGCGTGGAAGACGCCAAGAGCGCCGTGCGCTGGCTGCGAAAGAACGCGTCGATGCTCGGCATCGATCCCGACAAGATCGTGGCCTCCGGGGGCTCGGCGGGCGGGCACATCGCCGCCTGCACGGCTTGCCCGGGGCTGGATGCAGCCGACGAAGACGCGAAGATCTCGTCCAAACCCAATGCCATGCTCCTCTTCAACCCCGTCCTCCGCTTCGACGGCGAGGACAGGCTGATGCAACGCATCAACAACGACGAGAAGCTGGGCAAGGCCATCTCCCCCACGCTGCATCTCAGCAAGGAGACGCCGCCCGCGCTGCTCTTCTTCGGCAAGCAAGACGGGCTGCTCAAGCAGGGCGAAGAATACGTGGCCCGGTCGAAAGAACTTGGCCACCGCGCCGAGCTGTTCCTCGCCGACGGCGTGGGCCACGGCTTCTTCAATCGCTCTCCCTGGAAAGAACGCACCCTGCGCCGGGCCGACGAGTTCCTCGAATCCATCGGCTACCTGAAGGGCAAACCCATTGTGGAAGAGAAGTGACGCTGGTTGGTGTCAGCGCTTGCGCGAAACGTGCCGGGTCAGCTTGTCGAGCCGCTGCTGGTAGGGCTGCGGCTTCTTGAGCGGCTTCAAGCTGGCCCGTGCCTGCGCCAGGTCTTTTGGCTTGAGGCGGCCGAGCTGGGCCAGGAGCTCGCAGCGTTTGAGGCATACGTCGGCCTCGTAGCCGAAGCGGCCCGTGCCCTTGATGTATTGCAGTTCTTCCGTGCGTGCCTCGAGGCAACGTTCGAGATCCTCGCCCAGCTCGTGGAAGGCGACGATGGCCTGGTAGTGCCCCATTTCGGGCTTCTTGCGCAGGCGGCGAGTTCGGTTCATGGCGGAGCGAAACTGGCGGCGGGCAAGCTGCTCATCCCCATCCAGGCGGGCTGCCACCGCCTGCCACACCTGCGCGTTGGAGACGTCGAGCCGGGAATCGTAGTCGCGGGCAATCTCTTCCGCCGCTTCGCCGAACTGGCGCAGCTCGTCGGCCCGGCGCTCGCGCCAGGCGAACTCGCACAGGTTCAGATAGGTCGACAGGATGTACCATTCCTTGTCGAAGCCCTCTTGTTCGAATCGAGCCAGGGCACGCAGCTCGAGCCGCCGCGCCTGCTTCCAGCGTCCTTGCATCATCAAGAAAAAGCACTGATGACCGAGCATCACCTCGCGATGCTCGAAGGACCGACGCGGGATCTCGCGCGACAGGTTGCGCAGACACTCCTGGATGGCATCGGCGTAGCCCAGCGGATCGATGTCGAGATAGGTGGCCAGCAACGTGTTATGCGCGGCGATGCGGAAGGGGTGCTCGCGGAGCTCCGGCTTGCGAGCTTCGTGAACGCAATGCAGCGCCACGGGCAAGGCCTTGTTCAGGTCGCAGACATACTGCTGGTAGCCCATGGCCAGCCAGACTTCGTAAAGGTAGACCCACCAGGGTTCGCGGAGGCGGCGGGCGCGATCGCGGCCCTCCTTGAGCAACCGTATCATCCTCGGCGGGTCGGTCTCGCAGAATGAACCGGCCTTGGCGTGGAGTTCAGCCATCGCCAGGCGGGCGCGATCGCCCTTCCACTCGAACTCTTCTTCCTGGTCGTCAAACCATTCCCAGATGTCGTCGGTCATTGGCTGGATCCTCCAGGGAAGGGCAGTCACGCGCGCCGGGCCTGGGCGGCCGGGCCATCTCGTAACGCTCGGCGTCGCCCGCTTCTCGATAACCCAGCTCTTTTTCGATGAACCAGTCCCAGATGCTCATGGCAAACTCCGCGACGGCGCTGGCTCAGACCTGCTGACTGCACGAACCGGGCTCGGCCAGCTGGTCGAGCCGCTGCTGGTAGGGCTGCGGATTCTTGAGTCGCTTCAGGCTGGGACGAGCCCGGGCCAGGTCTTCCGGCGTCAGGCGGCCGAGGCGGGCCAGCAGCTCGCAGCGTTTGATCTGCAATTCGCACTCGTAGCTGAAGCGGCCCGTGCCCTGGATGTGCTCGAGTTGTTCTTCGCGGACGCGCAAGCAGCTCTCGAGGTCCTCGCCGAGCTCGAGAAAAGCAATCATGGCGTCGTAGTGGCCCGCGTCGGGCTTGGTGTGCAACCGGCTGATGCGGTTCAGCGCCGAACGAAAATATCGTCGGGCCGTCTCCTCGTCGCCGTACAACCGCGTCGCCACGGCCAGCCACACCTGGGCGTTGGCCAGCGACAGCTGAGCCGCACGGCGGCGCCGAGCCGTCTCCTCGGCCTGCTGAGCATAGCGGAGGATCTCTTCGCGGCCCCGCTCGCGCCAGTAGATCTCGCACAAGCTCAGATAGGTCGAAATGAGGTAGCTATCGTTCTTGAAGTCGTGGCGTTCGAAGAGGGCCAGCTTGTTCAGGCACTGCTGCCGCGCTTCTTCCCAGCGTCCGTGTGCGATCAAGAACAGGGTCTCTTGCCCGTACAGCACGTAGCGATGCTCGAACTCGTCTTCGGGGATCTCGCGCGCCAGATTGCGCAGACATTCTTCGATCGCGGCGGCGTGACCGATGGGATCGATGTCCACGTAGAGCTTCAAGAGCGTGTTGTGGGCGGCGATGCGCCAGGGATGATCGGTGAGATGGGGCTGCTGGCCCTCGTTGACACAATGAAGGGCCTGGGGCAACGCCTTGTCGAGCTGCATCAAGTAGCTGCCATAAGCGATCGCGATCCAGACTTCGTACAGGTATTCCCACCATGACTCGCCAAGGCGGCGCGCTCGATCGCGGCCGTCGGTGTACATCCGCAGCATCGCCTGCGGATCCGTTTCACGCAGCTTGAAGGCCTGGAGATGAATCTGGGCCATCTCGAGGCGCTCGGCATCTCCCGAGTCCCGGTACTCTTGCTTCTTGGCAACGAACCAGTTCCAGATACTCATCGGGCGATCTCCAATTTCAGGCCCGGCGCTGGCGTGTGCCGGGCCCGGCCAGCTTGTCGAGCCGCTTCCGGTAGGGCTGCGGATTCTTGAGTGGCTTCAGGCTGGCACGCACCTGCGCCAGGTCGGGGGCCGCGAGCCGGCCCAGCCGGGCCAAGAGTTCGCAACGCTTGATTCGGACATCGGCCTCGTAACCGAGGCGGCCCGTCCCCTCAATGTGCTTCAACTCGGCCGTGCGCGCCTCAAGGCAGCGCTCGAGGTCCTCGCCCAACTCGTGAAAGGCGACAAGTGCGTCGTAGTAGCCCATCGTGGGCCGCTTGCCCAACCGGCGGACCCGGTTGCGGGCCGAGCGGACCAGGCGCTTCGCGAGCTTCTCATCCGAGTTCAGGCGCGCCGCCACCGCTTGCCACACTTGGGCCCCAGCCACTTCGAACCCGGATTCGAAGTCGCGGGCAATCTTCTCCGCTTCCACCGCGAACTGCCGCAACTCTGCGGCCTGTCGTTCGCGCCAGGCGAACGCGCACAGGCTCAAATACGCGGACATCAGGAACCAATCGTTGTTGGATTGATGCTGATCATATTCGGCCAACATGCGCATCGCCAGCTTGCGGGCCTGTTTCCAGCGGCCTTGCACCAACAGAAAGTAGGCTTGCTGCCCGAGCAAGACATAGCGGTGCCCGAAGGCCTGACGCGGGATCTCGCGCGACAGGCTGCGCAGACTTTCCCGAATCGCCCCGGCGTAGCCCAGCGGATCGATCTCGAGATAAGCTGAGAGTAAGGTGTTGTGGGCCGTGATCCGGAACGGGTGTTCCTTCAGCTCCGGCTTGCGCGTTTCATTGACGCAGTGCAGCGCCAAGTGCAGGGCGTTGTTCAGGTCGCAGACGCCCCACAGGTACCCCGTGGTCAACCAGACTTCATAGAAAAAGACCCACCAAGGCTCGCGCAGGCGACGGGCATGGTCGCGGCCTTCGCGGAACAAGCGGATCATCGCCTGCGGGTCGCTATCACTGAGCGCGCTGCCCTTCGTGTACAAGCTGGCCATGGCCAGACGGGCGTGATCTCCCTTCATCTCGAATTCTTCCTCTTGCTCCAGGAACCATTCAAAGATGTCGGTCATCGGTCCACTCTCCTCGCTCAGGCCCGGCGCTGGCGTGTGCCGGGCCCGGCCAGCTTGTCGAGCCGCTTCCGGTAGGGCTGCGGATTCTTGAGTGGCTTCAGGCTGTCGCGGGCTTTGGCCAGGTCGCGCGGCTTGAGGCGGTCCAGGCGGGCGAGCAGCTCACAGCGTTTGATGCGGACATCGCATTCGTAGCCAAAGCGGCCCGTGTTCTGGATGTGCGCGAGCTGTTCGTCGCGCACTTCGAGGCAGCGCTCGAGGTCTTCGCCAAGTTCATGAAAGGCAGCGATGGCCTCGTAGTGCCGCAGCCGCGGTTTCTTGCGCAGCCGTACCGTGCGATTGCTGGCCGAGCGGAACAGGCGCTTGGCCCGTTTTTCGTCCCCCTGCAGACGGGCCGCGATTGCTTGCCACACCTGCGCTTCGGAGTGGTCGAGCTGGGCGGTCTCGTGGCTGCGCGCGATCTCCTCGACGGGCTCGACTGCGGCGAGCAGCCCTTCCACGTTGCGGTCGTGAAAAGCGATCAGGCACAGGTCGAGAAAAGCATGGATCACGTACCAGTCGTCCCCCAGGAAATCGCGCTCGAAAAGGTTGAGGGCCCGCAGCGCGATGCGGCGGGCCTGCTGGTAGCGGCCGCAGATCAGCAAGTAGGTGCGCTGGTGCTCGAGCATGACATAGCGATGCTCGAAACTGTTGCGCGGGATCTCGCGCGACAGCTCCTTGATGCAGGCCTCGATGGCCTGGGCGTAGCCCAAAGGATCGACGTCGATGTAAGCGGCCAGCAAGGTGTTGTGGGCAGCGATGCGCCAGGGATGCCCTTGCAGGGCGGGCTTGCGGCCCTCGTTGACACAATGCAATGCTTCGGTCAAGCCGTTGCGGAGGTCGCCAAGGTTGTCCTGATAGGTCATGGCGATCCAGACTTCGTAGAGATAGGTCCACCAGGGTTCGCCGAGGCGGCGGGCGCGCGCGCGGCCGTCTTTCAACATCCGCAACATGCCCTGCGGATTGCTCTCGCCCAGCTCGAAGGCATCGGCATGCAGGCTGGCCATGGCGAGGCGTTCCTGGTCACCTTCCTCCTCGTACTCGAGCTCTTTCTCGACAAACCAGTCCCACAGGTCGTCTATCATCGGGCGATCTCCTCGAGAGCGCGGGTGAATTCCTGGAAGGAGGCGGCCGCCTCCGCCGGCCTGAGCAGCCGGCCGCAGAAGAGCCGGGCCATCTCGTACAGCATGCGCAACAGCGGCGGCAACCGGCCCGGCTCCAGCTTTTCCAGCTGCTTGATGAACGGGCAGTCGGCATTCAAATACAGCGTCCCTTGCCAGTCGGCGCCGCTGGCCAGCTGATCCGAGACGAACGCCTGGACCAGGGGCGCCATGCTGTCGGGCAAGTCGTGCGTCTCCAGTGCGGTCTGCGAATCGCGCAGCAACTCGGCGCGCGGCGGATAGACCATCAGCGCCGGCACTTCGCGCGGATGAAACGAGGCCAGCTTGGCTTCGATGCCTTGCTCGGCGTAATACTGCAGCAACTGGCTCAGCTTCTTGTTGGAGGCGGGCCGCAACAAGGTCTCGACGTCTTCATCCAGCCGCACGAGCTTCACGTTCACGGATTCGGCCGCATAGCGTTCCAAAAAGCGTTCGACCGAGAACCACGAAGCATCGATGGCGGGCACGTCGCGGCCCTCGGCAAGCAACTGTTCCTGCAACGAACCAAGTTCACGGGTGACGAAGTAGATCTTGCCGCCGCTGTGCTCGAGATACTCGGGAAGGG
>JBFWSD010000094.1:0-11285 GCA_050248575.1 Gemmataceae bacterium | reverse complement strand
TGGTGATCTGGGCCGAGCCGTTGACGAACGTGGTGCCCGCGGGCGCCGCATCGGTGATGGAGACGTTGAGGGCATCCTCTTTGCCGGTGTTGCTGATGACGAGCGTGTACGTGAGCGTCTCGCCCGGCTGGGCCAGCGCGTCCCCGGACGTGTCGACGACGGACTTGACCGCGCTGAGATTGGGCACGTTGAGCATGGCCAGCTCGACGCCGTAGGTCTGACTGGCTGCGGCGAAGAAGAGCGTGCCGTTGACATTGGTGAGGCTGGTGGGATTGGAGCCGCCGCTGCCCGGCTCGATGTCCTCGGCGATCGTTGCCGTGGTGCCGTCGCTCTTCCAGAGTTCGGTGCCGTACGTAGGGTTGCTGGCGGCGAAGAACAGCGTGCCGTTGACGTTGACCAGCGAACTGGGATTGCTGCTGGAGTTGCCCGGGTTGATGTCGGCGATCATCACGGTATTGGCAGCCGTGCCGTCGCTCTTCCACAGTTCGGTGCCATGGGTACCGTCGTTAGCCGTGAAGAAGAGGGTGCCGTTGACGTTGGTCAGGTTATTCGGAAAGCCGCTGTTGCTGCCGGGTTGGATGTCCTTGACTTGCACGGTGCCATTGGCCGTGCCGTCGCTCTTCCACAGTTCGGTGTCGGTGCCGTCGAAGGCGCGGAAGAAGAGGGTGCCGTTGACGTTGACGAGCTGCGACGGGCTGCTGCTGTTGTTGCCCGGGTTGATGTCCTTGACGCGCACGGTGTTGGCGGCCGTGCCGTCGCTCTTCCAGAGTTCGTAGTCGGCATAGCTGGAGCTGGGGGCCAGGAAGAACAGGACGCCGTTGACCTCGGTGAACTGGCTGAGGTAGCCGCCGCCGCCCGAGACGATGTCCTTGATGAGGACGGTATTGTTGGCGGTGCCGTCGCTCATCCACAGCCCGTCATAGCCCGACGAGCCGTTGTTTGCGGAGAAGAACAGCTGGCCGTTGACGTTGGTGAGGTTGGACGGATTCGAGCTGCTGCTGCCGGCGTTGATGTTCTTGACCATGACGGTGTTGGTCGCCGTACCGTCGCTCTTCCAGAGCTCGCGCCCATTCGAACGATCATCGGCTGCAAAGAACAAGGTGCCGTTGACGTTGGTGAGGTGGAACGGAAACGAGCTGTTGCTGCCCGAGGCGATATTCTTGACCAGGGAAGTGTTGGCATAGGTGCCGTCGCTCACCCAGAGTTCCGTGCCGTTGCTGCCGTCAAAGGCGCGGAAGAAGAGCAAGCCGTTGACGTTGGTCAGGTACCTGAGATTGGAGTCGCTGCTGCCCGGGCGGATGTCCTTGACAAGGCCGGTGTTGGCATTGGTGCCGTCGCTCTTGAACAGCTCGTAGCCGGAAGTGCCGTCGCTGGCCTGGAAGAAGACCGTGTCGTTGACGGCCGTGAGCTGGGTGGGATTGCTGCCCGGGTTGCCGCCGGTCGAGAGTGCGACGGTGCCGGCGAGGGTCCCGTTGCTCTTCCACAGGTTGTAGTCGTAGGGGAAGTTCTGATCGTTGGCCGAGAAGAACAGCGTGCCGTTGACGTTGGTCAGGTTTCTGATGTTGGGATAATTCGTGGGGATGTTCGAGATCTTGACGGTGTTGGCATCGGTGCCGTCGCTCTTCCAGAGCTGGCCATAGCCACTGCTGCTGTCGCGGGCGACAAAGAACAGGGTGCCGTTGACGTTGGTCAGGTTGTTCGGGAACGACGACTGGTTGCTGGTCGTATTGATGTTCTTGACCAGAACGGTGCCATTGGCCGTGCCGTCGCTCATCCACAGCTCGGTGGCTTCCGAGAGGCTGCCGCGGGCGCTGAAGAAGAGCGTGCCGTTGACGTTGGTCAGGTTGCTCGGTCCGGAGCCGAACTGATTGGGGAAGATGTTCTTGACCTGGTAGGTGTTGGCTTCCGTGCCGTCGCTGCGCCACAGCTCGGTGCCGTCGGTGCCGTTGTTGGCGCTGAAGAACAGGGTGCCGTTGACAATCGTGAAATTGGACGCGTAGGAGCCCTGATTGCCGGCCCGGATGTCCTTGACCATCACGGTGCCGTTGGCCGTGCCGTCGCTGCGCCACAGTTCGAGGTTGTTCTCGCGAATGTACGGCGAGTACTGATAGAAGAAGTGATCGCGGGCGGCAAAGACCAGCGTGCCGTTCAGGTTGGTCAGGTTGGAGATGCTGGAACTGTCGCTGCCCGGATCGATGTCCTTGACCAGCACCGTGCCCCCGGCGGTGCCGTTGCTCTTCCACAGCTCGGTGCCGTTGACGCCATCGAATGCGGTGAAAAACAGGGTGCCGTTGACGTTGACGAGGTTGCTGGGAGAGCTGGAAGCATTGCTGGTGGTGGTGTTGATGTCCTTGACCATGACGGTGTTGGCCGCCGTGCCGTCGGTCTTCCAGAGCTCGGTGCCATTGGTGCCGTCATTGGCGCGGAAGAAGAGCGTGTTGCCGACCACCGCGAAGCTGCCCGGGCTGGAACCATTCTGGTTGGGGTTGATGTCCTTGAGCTGGAACGTATTGGCGGCGGTGCCGTCGGTGACCCACAGCTCGCTGCCGTGTGTGCCGTCGTTGGCCGAAAAATAGAGCTTGCCATTGAACTCGGTGAAGCCAGACGGGGATCCTGAGCCGGCGCCGGGATTGATGTCGGCAAACAGGGTGGGCGCGTCGCCGGTGCTGCTCCAGAGTTCGCTGCCCGTGCTCCCTTCGCTGGCGCGGAAGAAGAGGGTGCCATTGTAGTTGATGAAGTTGCCGAAGCCCTCGACGTCCAGATAGCCCGGGGGCCGCACGTCGAAGAAAGTGACCGATGAGGGGGTGATGCGCTGCTCCACCTCTTCGAGCTTCGGTCGCACGGACTTCTTGGGCCTGGGCTGCTGCGCCTCCTTCTTCCACATCTTCTTCAGCCAGCCAGGCCAATGGATCATCTTTCCGTCCTCGAAAAGGTCAAGAGAGCAAACAAGGCTCGCCCGGAACGCCGGACGAATCCGGCTCCGAACGCTTTGGCGGGCGATTAACTGCAGGCCGAACGACTGGACGATGGGCTTCACTGAGGGCGTAGCATGCCCTCAAGAGACCGCAAAGGCGCTAACTCGGGCATCATCTAGTACGGTCAACGGGACGAATTGTGACACGCTTTTCAGCTTCCAACTCAAAATCCGTGATTTGCAGGCTCCTTACCGCGGATACTGGCTGGACGAAGTGAAAGCGGGCGGGAGGACTCAGGTATGCCAGCATCATGCAAATTGCAAACTCTCCATGTGTGAGAGGACCAGTAAAGAGGCCCGGGATGGGCCTGTCAAGGGACCTTCGCGGATAATCTTCCTTGCTCAAAGCCATTCTGGAAAATACTGGCGCGAATTCAGGGTATGTCCGAGGTGGTGGCGCGCGGTTGGGCGCGTTCAGACGACCGATTCAAAGAACTCTTCGATTGCCCTGATGTTGTCGTCATTTTGGAAGAGGATGGGACACAATTCGAGGATTTTTACGCGCGTTTCCTGGTGATAACCCTTGTCTGTGCCGAGGCGGACGGCCCGTTTGACATAGTCCTCGGCAGACTGGGCAATGCAGTCATTCATTCCCATGAGTTGATACTGGGCGTAGGTGATGCGGCCCCGCAAGTAAGAGGAGGGCAGGGTGACGACCGGGGTGCCCACGGAGAGCGCCTCAAAGGTGGTGTTGCCGCCCCCGAAGTGGATCGGATCGAGCATGACCTGGCAAAGGGCGCTCAGTTGCAAGAACTCGTCGCGCGACATGCGCGGCAGGAAGCGAACCCGGTCGAGCACGTCGGGCATGGTCTCGCGCCAGCGCTGAAGCAAGAGTTCGTTCCATTGCCGGTACTTGCCGCCAACCAGCAAGAGCAGCCCGTCGGGATCGTTGCGCAGGATCTGAGCCAGCAGTGCGTCGAACTCGGGGTGAAATTTGAAGAGCGATTGCAGGCAACCATACAGGTTGGCGTTTTCTGGCAAGTTGAAGTAGGCGCGATCGCAGGGCGGCCCTTCGAGCTTGGGGCGATGGTAATAGGTTTGCAGCCCGCGCAGGCGCACCAGCTTTTCGGTGTAGGCCTCGTCGCCGGCCGCTGTTTCCAGGTGCTCGCCTGAAACGAAATAGTCCATCGTGGGAATGCCGGTGGTCTGCGGGTGGCCCCAGGTGACGCACTGAATGGGGGCCAGCCTCGAGAACGCGAGCGTGAAGGTGAAGGGCGACATGCCGATGTCGGTGTAGTAGAGGATATCCAGGTCGAGTTCGGCTATCTGCTTGCAGGCGGCGGGCACATGCTCGGGAATCACCAGGTAGGTGTCGGCATGTTCTTGCAAGGACTGGGCCACGGCTTCGGACGCCAGCACCGCGGACAGGACCGTCACGTGAAAACGCTGGCGGTTCAAGCGTTCCACCAGCCCCTGGTTGAGCTTGCCGATCGTGTGGTTGCAAAGGAAGCGTGAGAGAATGCCGACGCGGATTTTCTTGCGTTTCCGTTTCCGTTTCCTCGGGGCCGCGCCGGCGTCAACGGCGGGATGAAACAAGCGGGCAAACTCGCGATGCACGTCGCGATCGTTGTAGCCCTGGTACACAGGATAGAAGAGGTGGGGCACACTTTCCTTGGTTGGATCGAGAGTGACACCCTCGGCGTGCAGCGTGCCGATGTTGTCGATCAAGCGCTGGCGGTGTTTCTCGAGATCCGCCATGGAGCGGTAGATCGGCGGCAGCATCACTTTCGAGACGATTCGCGCCAGCTTGTTCGGTTCAATGCGAATGCCATTCTCGAAATGCTCGGCGGCGTTTTCCACCAGCCCCTGATCGCTCAGCAATTGCGCGAGATTGTAGTGGGCGTTCGGATTGGCGGGCTCCAGCGCGAGGGCACGGCGATACTGGGTTTCGGCCAGTTCGGGTCGATCCAGATCGCGCAGCAGATTGGCATGATGAATGAGCGTCTGGGCCCGGTCCGGAGTGAGCCGCAAGGCCTGTTCGAAAGCAGCGACCGCTTCACCCAGCCGGCCCTGCTCGTGAAGCAGCTGCGCCAGCCTGGCGGCCACTTCGCCAAGGTGCGGGCTGACTTGCAAGGCCTGTCGATAACGAGCCACTGCCTCATCCCAGTTTCCCTGCTGGCGATTCTCTTCAGCTTGGCGGACCAGATCGGGAACGGTGGTGTCGCTGATGTCGGGCAACGCCGCATCGATGGCCACGGGGCCCGGCGCGTACCAGATCGCCATGCCTTCTTCCGGCGCTGGCGACGGGCCACGCGTGGCCGGATAGCGCACGCCCGGCAATACCTCGACGGCAAAGATTTCGGTTACGCCGCTGTCGAACCAGAAGCTGGCCACCAGCCGGCCACTCCGCAGATCGACGATGGCCACGCCGCACTTGAGCTGTTCGCGCTGGGCAGCGATGGGAATACCGCCGAACACCGACGTCTCGCGAATGCGCGACAGGCCGATGAAGGCATACGGACCGAAGAAGGACAGCCCGCGCGTGTAGCCGGGCAACTCGACCGTCCCCTGGATCTTGCCGCTCTGGCGTTCAAGGGCCACCAGCCGACCTCGTCCGGAATCGAGCAGCCACAGGTGCCCTTCGTGGAGGCGTGGCGAGTGTGGCATGGCAAAACCGCGTGCCAGAGCCTGCCCGGTGGTCACATCGATCACGGCGCCGCTGGTCGCCTTGGTGGGCCGCCAGCCCGCCGCCGAATCGCATTCCGCCATGACCGTGACATAGCGCGGCCGCCCCAGTTCCAGCGCCATGCCGTTCAGATGACAGCGATCCTCAGGAGCCAGTTCGGAAATGAACGGCGGCTTCCAGCGCGGCACGAAACTGAACTCCCGGCTCAGCGTGCACAGGCAAGAAAACAGCGTGTTCACTACCCACAGCTCGTTGCCCGACCAGGCCAGTTCGTGTCCGTGAATGGCGCCCGTCACGTGCCCCGATCGAGTGAGATAGCAGGCATCGTACTTGCCCGCGGGCTCGATGCGCCGGGCCAGGTCAGGCGTGTTTTCCAGAAACCAGATCTGCGCATTGCTGCCGACTGCGATGCGCTGACTCTGCACCGCCACTCCCATCACGCGCTCGAAATGATTGAAGGAAACGGTCAGCTGCCCCTGGTGCGTGCCGAGCACGAGCAGCTTGCCCGCCTGATAGGTCGATACCAGCAAGGAAATGCCCAGCTGATCGAGGAGATGGGGAAAATTGCTGGTGGCCTGGAAGCGAGCTTCGGTCATGAGAGGAGAAGAGCTGGCAGCTTCCGACTTTTCCATGCTTCCAACCTCGACGTGCATTTAGTCCATGAGCGCCGGTCAGCGGGCGGGCGCAATCCAATCGCTGACAAATGTACCATTCCTGTGCTCAGTTGCAATTGACCCGCCACGTCAGACAGGGCAGCGCGGGACCAGGTCCGGTGCAGGAACTTCCGCGATCGGCCGCACGCTCGCGGCCCGCCTACTCGAACCAGCGCGTTTATTTTTTGTCTGGAATCTTGAGTTTTCTGTAACCGAGCCTGCCCGTCCGGAACTAATGCCTCAGAACAATCGGCCGGCGGTCCGGCCGGACATCAAGAATGGGAGAATCACATGCGTCGCTGGAGGTTCCTCGGCATTCTGGCAATTCTGATGGGTGTGGCGTCGGTCCCTGCGGCTGACGATCCAAAACCGAAGGATGACGACAAGTTCGCTGCCCTGATCGGCAAGGACGCGCCCGAGATTTCTTTCGACTTTACCCACCAGTGCAAGGCGCGAAAACTCTCTGAGCTGCGGGGCAAGGTCGTGCTCGTTGACTTCTGGGCCGTCTGGTGCGGGCCATGCGTGCGGACGTTTCCACACCTGCAAGACTGGCATGCCGCCTACCACGACAAGGGGCTCGAGATCGTCGGCGTCACTGCCTACTACAAGACCAAGGACTTCGACAAGGAAGCGGGCAAGCTGATCAAGGCCAAGTCTGCCCTGGAGCCTGAAGCCGAACGGCAAATGCTCAAGGATTTCGTCAGCCACTTCAAGCTGGCCCACAGCATCGTGGCGCTGGAAGGAGCCAACAACGTCAAGGCCAAGTCCGAGTACCTGGTCCGCGGCATTCCGCACGCGGTGCTCATCGATCGGCAGGGCAAGATTCGGCTGGTGAAGGTCGGCGCGACCAAAGAGAATGCGGAGAAGCTCGAAGAGACCATCAAGCAGTTGCTGGCCGAGAATTGACGGGGCACACTCACCTATTTTCCAGCGAGACGAATGGATGGCCCACCACCCACTGCGACCGATCCTGGCGCATCTGCACAAGCTTGCCGGCGGGAAGCGGGCCGAAGCATGCACGGATGCCGAATTGCTCGAACACTTTGCCCGCGAACAGCATGAGGATTCTTTTACTGAACTGGTACGCCGCTATGGAAGGTTGGTCATGCACGTGTGTCGCAGCGTGTTGACGGAAACTCAAGACGTGGAGGATGTCTTTCAGGCGACCTTCCTGGCCTTGGCCCGCAAGGCCGGGTCGATTCGCAAGGGCCGCGCCGTGGGGAGCTGGCTTTACGGCGTCGCTTATCGACTGGCGCTCAAGGAGAACGAACGTCAGTCGAAGCGGCGGCGTCACGAAAGGCGGGCAGCAATGACGGCCAATGCATCGGGCGCCGATGATGACGCACTTCAGAGTATCGACGAAGTTCGGCCGGCCCTCTTCGCTGAGCTGGACGGCTTGCCCGAGAAGTACCGGGCGCCCCTGGTGCTGTGTTACCTGCAGGGCAAGAGCAACGAGGAAGCCGCCCGCCAGCTCCAGTGGCCGATCGGGACCATCAAGGGGCGCATGAACCGGGCTCGCGATCTACTGCGCGATCGACTCGCGCGGCGAGGCGTGGCCCTGTCGACGGGCGCGATCGGGACGGCCCTGGCTTCGGGCTCAGCCGAAGCATCGGTCAACGAAGGGCTGGTCGCCGCCACCGTGCGCGAGGCCATTGCCTTCGCCGCAGGACAAGCTACCGCCAGCACAGCGCCTCTTCTTGCCCTGGGCGTGCTAGCACGGTCCCGGTTGCGGTTGGCCCTCGTTGTGTTGATTCTGATCGGGGCCGCCGGCGGCATCGGGCTTGTCTGGAGCCATCGGACAGATTCAACCGACAATGAACTGGCTTCTCCCGGACCGATCGTGCCGCGCTCGCGCCAAGACGGGCTGCCCCCCGGCGCGCTGGCCCACCTGGGCTCGTTGCACCTGCGCCATCTCGATGCAGTGACAGGCCTCGCGTTTGCCGGAGATGGTAAGTCGCTAGCTTCGGTCGGTCAGGACCGCCGGCTGCGCGCCTGGGACGTGGACACTGGCGCCGAGGCGAAGCTGTCACCCGCGATAAACAACCTGCGCCTGGCCGCCGATGGCCCCGGGCTGCTCGCGCCCGGCGGCCGGCTGCTGGTCGCGCTGTCTCCGGCCGGCACCACCCTGCAAATCTTGGACGTGACAACAGGTACGGTGGTCCGGGAGCGTCCGCTGACCAGCGGGCGGATCATTCATCCGTGTTTTGCAGCCGATGGACGTGCCCTCGCCTTCGTCCACGCGGCCGATGGCTTCAAACCTAAGATTGTGGTCTGGAAGCTAGACGAGGCAGACGTTGTCAGCGAATGGGACGCGCCGGCGGACCCGACCACGGCGCTGGCAGTTGGCCCGCGCGGCGCACGCGTGGCCTGCGCCGGGCTGGATCAACCCTTGCAGATACTCGAGGGGAGCACGGGCCGCCGCGTGGCCGTCACAACGGGCAATCAGGAACAACTCACGACCCTCGCGTTTCGACCCGATGGCCGGGAACTGTCTGCCCTGCGCCGCAACGGAGGCGAAGTACTGCGCTTCGATGCCGAAACGGGCACGGCCCTCGAGTCCTTGCCGACAGACCGAGCACAGCTGCGCAGCCTCACTTACGCGCCCGACGGCAAGGCGATCGCTCTGGGTGCGGGGCTCAATCCTCTCGATCGCGCGGCGACAGCCGATCTCGACGCGCCTGCCGTGGAAGTCTGGGACCTCGCTCCGGTGCAGCGTCGCTGGCAGCGGCCCGGTCATCGTGGTGCCGTGCGTGCCCTGGCCTGGTCGGCCGACGGGGGCACACTTGCTTCGGGCGGCGTCGACCGCATCATCCGCATGTGGGATGCGACCACGGGTGAAGAATCCGCCGTCTCGAAAGAGCGTCCGGATCAAGTGATCGCGTGCGCCTACAGCCCGGATGGCCGGACCCTGATGCTTGTCAGCGAATCGCTCGCCGTGTGGGATCTGCGGGCCGGCAAGGAAGTTCGCCGGGTCGGTCTGGGTACGCCGCCGCTGGGTGCCGTGGCGTTCGCCCCGGACGGTACGGCCCTGGCTTCCGCGGATGTCGATCGTCGACTCCGACTCCGTTCCACGCAGACCGGCGAGGTGATGTGGGAATCGACCATCGTTCAAGGTCCGTTCACCAGTGTGGCGTTTTCTGCGGACGGCACGACTCTTGCAACCAGCGAGCAGGGCCATCGCAACAGCAGGACGAACAGCATCGTTGCCGGCCCGCTACGACTGTGGAGCTCCATCACCGGGAAGGAAGCAGGCCGGTTGATCGGCCACCCGCGCGACCTGAGCTCCTTTGCTTTCGCGCCGGACGGGCACGCGCTTGCCACACTCTGCCCGCGCGACCGGCTCTGTTTCTATCAGCTCGACGGCAATCGAGCGGCGCGCCCGCAGGAATGGGGGATGCCCGTGGGCGACGAGTGGCTGGCGGGGATCATCGCCTTCGCTCCGGACGGTGCTCGGCTGGCAACGACCCAGGTCAACGGGCAGGGCGAATCGACCATCGTCCTCTGGGACATGTCGGACCGTAAGAAGATGGAACACCTGGCACGCATGCCCGGCGCTGTGACGGCCATGGCCTGGTCCCCCGACGGCAAGACACTGGCAACAGCGAGCGACGACCTGACGATTCGCGTGTGGGATGTCGGCACCGGTCGAGAGCTGCGCCGCTTGCGGGGCCACTCCGATCGCATCCCGTCGCTGGCCTACGCGCCGGATGGAGCGACCCTGGCCTCACTCGCACTCGACCACTCGGTGTTGATCTGGGACATGACCGCACCGTGAGAACGACCGTTTCCCGGGCAGAACTCTGCCCCTTCGCATCGAGCTACTGACCCGATCGCAGCCCCCGGTATGGCGCCGGGGGCTCTGGAAGATCCCTTTCCTTTCCAAGGAGCACGCACATGCTGCGCACATTGCTTGTCCTGTCTGCAACGCTGACCATCAACCTGGGCCTCGCTCATGCCGATGGAAGTGAGGATGTCGCCAAGGATCTGGCCAGGATCAAGGGTTCCTGGCGCATGACCACTTACGAAAGAGAAGGCCGCGCCGCGAACAAGGACCAGGTCGAGGCAACCGTCGTCGAGTTCACGGCGGACGGGCTGACCTTCAAGGAAGGCGTCCCCTTTCTCGGCAAGCAGAGCAAGTTCAAGATCGATCCCTCGGCAAAGCAGAAAACCATCGACTTCACGCCTGGCTCCGGTCCGCGCAAAGGGCAGACCTTCCGCGGCATTTATGTGTTGGACGGAGACACGCTCAAGTTCTGCCTGTCGGCGCCCGGCATGGATCGGCCCACCGAGTACAAGACTGGCAAGGGGCAGCTCATGGCTGCTTTCAAGCGTGACAACGTGAAGTAGTCAACGCGCCCCAGCGAGGCTGGTTGGGTAGCCCGCGTCTGGGAACATGAGGATCGCGGGCAAGCCCAACACCTAGTCGTTCTTTCCTGGCCGAGATGCTCTAATGATTCAAGGGGCATCGCGAGACTTTGGAGCTGCTTGCTTCGCCGAGAACAGCGTTTCAACCAACCAGCGCAGAGGAGCGCCCAGAGCTCGACCGATCCTCAGCGACAGCGCCTTGTCGCAGTGCTGAAGGTATTGGAGGCGCCGCTCCGCCTCCGCGAGTTGTTGTTCAAACCCTTTCTGACGCAGACCTAGCTCAAAGTGCAACTGCTGCAATTCTGCCTGCAGGGCGGCCCGATCGAGGTTCGCAAACACAGGATGATCGGGATACAGCCGGCGCAGGTCAAACCGTTCCTCGGGCAGGTGATGATCGTCCTGTTCGTCACTCAGGATGCGACGCGGGAAGCGGATTGGCTCCCCCCGCGCGCGGCAGGCGCGGCCGATGCGTACCATCTCCTCGACCAACCTCACCATACGGGGAACAGCTGGCGAGCGGCACTCTAGAGCGTCGTGTAAGATCGTATCCTGAAGGAGGAGTTTGACCTCAGCTGGCCGCATCATCTCTGGAATCACCTGGTCAAGATGTTGCCGAGCTGTAATCGTCCAGGCCGCGGGCACATAGTGAGGGCAATTGTTGTAGTCG